>NZ_JAJAFY010000008.1:0-119029 GCF_025384885.1 Photorhabdus kleinii | reverse complement strand
CCAATGGATTTCAAGATGCATCGCGACGGCAAGGGAGAGAATCCCCGGGAGCATAGCAAACTATGTGACCGGGGTGAGCGAGTGCAGCCAACAAAGAGGCAACTTGAAAGATAACGGGTATAAGCAGACATATATTCTCTTAGGGAACGATCGGTCATTCTCTTGAAAAAGATGGTGAAAGCGCTATCACTGGAAAATTATAAATTATTAGCAATCGGGTAGGAATATTTAAAAATTACAGCGACAAAGTATTTATAGCGAAATCTAAATGAAGATTGTGTCTGAAAAATACCGAAATTTCGTATTTACAACAAAATATTCCTACAAGGAAATGATAAATTTATGTAAAAATATGAAGAAGATATATACAAGATAACGTAAATAAAGGAAAATTTGACTATAAAATTCCATTAAAAATGGCCCACTAATATCTTTCTGAAATATAAACGCAGATTGATTTGCGGTTTGCGGAAATCTCTACCAAGCACAAAGGAAAGCGTTATGAATGACGAAAGCATTAGATTCTAAGTTATATTTTATCAATACAGTTTCATGCAATGGCTAAAGAGCATTGCAACGCTGTTATTCCAGTAGCACCAATCCTCTACCGGTGAATTTGGCAAAAAAGGCACTTTACCAAGAGGTACAGCGCCTTTTTTAATGAACTAACGGTTAATTAATTAGTTCATGCCATATTTTTTCAATTTCTTACGCAGTGTGCCACGGTTGATGCCCATCATCAGGGCAGCGCGCGTTTGGTTGCCACGGGTGTATTGCATCACCATGTCCAACAATGGCTGTTCCACTTCAGCCAATACCAACTCATACAGATCATTAACATCTTGACCGTTTAATTGAGCAAAATAGTTCTTCAGTGCTTGTTTAACTGAATCACGTAAAGGTTTTTGGGTTACCTGATCTTGTGAATTTACAGTAGCAACGGTTAGTACGTCAGAATTTACGCGTTGTTCGAACATAGTTCTGTCAGCTCTTTTCTTTATATTACGCAAAATTTTCGAAATATGCCCCCAACACCTCCAGCTGTTCGCTGGCATCCTCTATGGTGTTGAATGTGCGCCGGAACTGGTCATCAGGAGCATGTTCCCGGAGATACCAGGATACATGCTTACGTGCTATACGGGCTCCTTTGCCTGGACCATAAAAGTCGTGCAATTCCTGTATATGCTCGTTCATTAAACGCTGCACTTCGCCAATCGGCATCGGTGACAGCAGTTCTCCTGTTGCCAGATAGTGCTGGATTTCCCGGAAGATCCAGGGTCTTCCCTGAGCAGCGCGGCCTATCATCAGGGCATCAGCCCCGGTGTATTCAAGCACTGCTCTGGCCTTAAGCGGGTCAGTAATGTCACCATTGGCAATAACCGGGATGGCAACAGTCTGCTTAGCTGTCCGAATATTGTCGTACTCTGCCTCTCCGTTAAACAAACAGGCACGAGTCCTGCCGTGGATCGTCAGAGCTTGGATACCACAATGCTCGGCCAATTGGGCAATCTTTACACAGTTTCGTTCTTCTGGCGACCATCCAGTGCGGATTTTCAGCGTAACAGGAACATCTACTGCGTTTACAACGGCAGAAAGAATTTTTTCCACCAATTCAGGGTAACGTAGTAAAGCCGAGCCTGCTAGCTTACGATTCACTTTCTTGGCTGGACACCCCATGTTGATATCAATGATCTGAGCACCATTAGCGACGTTGATCTTCGCTGCCGCTGCCATTTCATTGGGATCACTGCCAGCAATTTGCACGGAACGAATCCCCGGTTCGTCACTGTGAACCATACGTAGCCGGGATTTGTCTGTCTTCCAGACCTGTGGGTTGGAAGAAAGCATTTCCGATACTGTCATACCTGCACCCATTTTGTAACATAGTGACCGAAACGGGCGGTCAGTTATGCCAGCCATTGGGGCCGCAATAAGACAGTTTTTCAGCTGGTATTGTCCGATACGCATAGACGAAGAAAGAGTGGCCATACTGTGACTGCAAGGGCGCGTATATTACGCATTTTTCGCAAAATATGAAAGGCCAAACTTTGAGCAAATCGTCATTTGTCACAACTTTTTTCCAGCTTTTCTTCTGTGGTAAATATAATTATTCATAAATAACATGGTGTTATATGTTATTGGTAAAGTTTATCACTTAGGATTTTTCTACCAGCAAGTTTGCTGACAGCACGGATTATCATCAATAAGCGATCAAAATTTGCACTTGAAATTATAACAAAATAAAATAATTTTAATTTGTTGTTATTTTTACCCCAGATATCCGGCACCATTCTTCCTGTTCCGCAACCGGATCGATTACAAATTTATCAGTATAGGCCTGAATAACACTTTCTGCTTGGTTTGTTAAAATGCCCGATAGACCTAACAGGCCACCCGGTTTTGGTAATGCGCCAATCACAGGGGCGAGTTCACGCAGAGGGCCTGCCAAAATATTAGCAATTACTACATCAGATTCAAGATCGGTTGGTGCATCTTTCGCCAAATATAGCGTTAAACGCTCCAGAACGCCATTACGTTCTGCGTTGTCTCGGCTGGCCTGAATAGCTTGTGGGTCGATATCTATGCCAATAGCGTGTGTTGCACCGAGCTTTAGCGCAGCAATTGCGAGTATGCCGGAGCCGCAACCAAAATCGATAACCGTTTTACCTTCCAGATTGAGGCTGTCTAGCCATTGCAGGCATAACGATGTGGTTGGGTGAGTACCTGTACCAAAAGCCAGTCCAGGGTCTAGCATAACGTTGACAGCATCTGGATCAGGGACGTCGCGCCAGCTTGGACAGATCCATAAGCGATTGCCAAAACGCATTGGGTGGAAGTTATCCATCCATTCACGTTCCCAATCTTTGTCTTCCAACTGCTCGATCTTATGAATAAATCCTTTACCTAACTCAGGAACTTGTTCGAGCTGGCTGATCACAGCTTTCATATCGGTTTCAGCATCATACAGTCCGATGACATCAGTATCTCCCCATAAACGGGTCTCGCCCGGTAAAGGTTCGAATACAGGGTTATCGTGGCTGTCTTGAAAGGTGACGGAGACTGCGCCATTTTCTATCAGAGTATCTCCAAGGGATTCAGCGAGCTGTCCTGTGGTATTTAATCGAAGTTGTATCCAAGGCATAAAAAATTCTCCTTAATTGGAAACGAGTTAAAGTAACTCACTTAATGAGATCTGATCACTTTTTGCGGTAATCGCTGACCGAGGGTATTACCCATCCAAAAAGCCAACAAGCTAAGTAGTAATGATGGCACGATCGGATGGAAGCCCAATAGATGGATATTGAAACTAGCGAGCAGAGTGTAGCTTATTGCCCCTGTAATCATCGAACTGACAGCGCCATAGGCATTGGCTTTTTCCCAATACAGACCCAGTACTAATGGCCAGAGGAATACGGCCTGTAAGCCACCGAAGGCCAATAGATTCAGCCAGATAATCATCTCGGGTGGGCGCCAGGCGGCTAAAAGTAGCAACAAACCAAGAATCAGGGTAGAAAAACTGGAAATTCGGGCCAGTCTTTTTTCCTGTACGATTTGTTGTGGAAACAGGTTTAGGTAGAGATCTTTGACGATTGTGGCAGAAGATTGCAGCAGTTGTGCATTAATTGTGGACATAATGGCGGCCATCGGCGCGGCTAGAAAAATTCCAGCAGCGAATGGTGGCAATACAGTGATCATCAATGTTGGGATCACCTGATCGGGAATGGTCAGATCAGGAATAATGGCTCGACCAATTGCGCCTGCTAGGTGCATACCGAACATGAGGATCGTCATGACGATGGTTCCGATGATGATCCCACGGTGAACAGCTTTGCTATCGCGGTAGGAGATGCAACGAACGGCAGTATGAGGTAATCCAATTACCCCAAAACAGACCAGTATCCAGAACGATGCCATGAAAGGTCCGCTAAGGATATGATCTGCGCCTTGTGGGGAAACCAGCTCAGGATTAATTGTTCGTAATGTGGTGACCGCCTCTGACAGACCTCCTGCCTTATAGATAATCGCCACCAGCAGTAGAACAGTGCCTAGCAACATTACCAGCCCTTGTAGGGCATCATTGAGGACACTCGCTCTGAACCCCCCAAATGCGGTATAGAGAGCGATAGAGATACCGAAAATCATTAATCCAGTGCCATAAGGGATACCCGCAGCAGTTTCTAGCAGGCGTGCGCCGCCAATAAACTGAACGGTCATCGCGCCAATAAAAGCGACTAAAAGACTTAGGCTGGCAAACCAAACCAGAAAACGACTGCCATAACGGGCATACAACATGTCATTAAGAGTAACGGCATTATAGCGGCGGGCGAGAATGGCAAATTTTTTACCTAACACACCCAGAGAAAGCCATATTGCCGGCAACTGAATCAGTGACAGTAATACCCATCCCAGACCATATTTGTAGGCTGCTCCCGGTCCGCCGATGAATGAACTGGCACTGATATAGGTGGCAGTAATGGTCATTGCCAATACAAAGCCGCCCATTGACCGGTTGCCAAGGAAATACTCAGTCAGGAAAGCGCCTTTCTGGTGGCGTCGATAGGCGTAAACTGACAGCAGAAATACCAGTGCTAGATAGCCAAGTAGAGGTAAGATAACTTCACTTTGCATTCTCATCCTCCAGCGGGACTTCTTTGAAAATAAACTTCACCATTAACCAGCAGAGGATGATGAATACAATTGGTAGTAATAAACATGCCATTTCAAACCAGCGAGGTAAGCCAGTGACACCGGGAGCATCACTGGGTAAATAGGCTGTCAATAGCCAGCCAATAAGGTAAGCAAGCGTTAACAATACAGCCCAAAGTGCTTCTTTATGGGATTGAACAAATCGTCTGTCCATTCGTTCTTCCGGTAATTAGATAAATTAGGATGGGAAGGGAAGGATTGTACGGCAAGATGCGAATTTATTCAGGAAAAATGTGATACGAAGTAAGTCATTTGAGTTTTGCTTAAAAACTTTTCTACATGAATAGATTATCTCGTATTCTTGTAGCATAACTCATATAAGGAAATGCGTTTTTATCATATTTTTCCTATAAGATGATGGGTAATGTTATAGACAAATTTAGGTTGTTTATTTATTGGTGACTAATACTGTGAAAAGCAATATGCAATACAATGAAATTAAATTATTACTGATAATAATTTATCTGATATTGGTTATCATAATTTGCTATTGAGGGAAAAATCGAAAATATCGGAAAAACATTTTTATCAATAGTGACATTAGTATAGGTGTAGTTTTACTCATTGAAAAAAATCTAGAAAAATAGGCTGAACGGTAGCTGAATCAATAATAGGGAATAAATAAAGTATGTATGATTATATTATTGTCGGTATTGGTATTGTTGGGCTTGGTGTTGCTAATGCATTGCAGGAAGTTCGGCCTGGCATCAAGATATTGATGTTGGATAAAGAGAACATGCCAGCCAGCCATCAAAGTGGTCACAATAGCAATGTAGTACATTCAGGCATTTATTATAAACCTGGCAGCTTGAAGGCCCGCCTGGCGACGCGTGGTAATAAAACTATGTTCTCTTTTTGTCGCCAGCATGGTTTGTATCATGATCGTTGTGGCAAAGTCATTGTTGCTACACAACCAAAAGAATTACCATTACTGGAAAATCTTTATCAGCGTGGATTGCAAAATGGTCTGGAAGTTAGCCGTCTAAACCGTTTGCAACTCAATGAGCGTGAGCCGCATGTCAACGGATTGGAGGCGTTACTTGTTCCCGATGCTGGTATTGTGAACTATAAAGAGGTGGCTGATAAACTGGCAGAAATTATCCAGCAGCGTTGCGCTACCTTGATTTATGGTCAAATGGTTACTGCCATTAGAGAGAATAGTGACAGAGTAGAAGTTGTTACGCCACAGAATAGTTATCAGGCAAAATGGTTGATTAATTGCGCCGGATTGCATAGCGATCGTATTGCTCGTTTGTCTGGCTATGATATTGGTATGAAGATTATTCCCTTCCGTGGTGAATATTATGTGTTGAATAGTGAAAGAAATTACCTGGTCAACCATTTGATCTATCCAGTACCTAATCCAGATTTTCCTTTTCTTGGTGTACATTTTACCCGTATGTATAACGGTAAACGTGATATTGGTCCAAACGCGGTACTGGCATTTAAGCGTGAAGGCTATAAAATCTATGGTCACCCCCGTTTTTGCAACACAAATTTTGATGTATGGTGGGCTTCGTAAATCTATTCTGCGTCTGGTGAGCAGTCATGCCCGCGCCACGATGAGTTCCGTGCCTGCCGAACCTTAAAAACCGGTCGGCTTCAGAGAGCCATTTTTTATATCAGGTTCATCAGCAGGCCGATATGCCGTTCATGTCATCAATTATCTGTCGTCGCAAAACCAGATGGTAACTGCTTAACTTACTGAGCTAACGCCGTTTTTCGTTGGCTCTTTTATTTAATGAACACCGTCTGATGTGCCGTAACGGCCCAGGCTATTCGTGCCAGTTTGTTCGCCAGCGCGTACGCCACAACGTTCGAGTGATGGCGGGCAAGCTGCCTGTTCACCCACTCTGCCAGACGCCCTGGATTATGCTCCAGCTGCTGCATAAAGACCCTGGCACACTGCGCCAGCAGCCGCCTCAGATTTTTATCACCCCGCTTGCTGATGCCCATCAATGTCGTTTTTCCACCCGTGCCGTACTGGCGGGGAACCAGCCCTGTTGAAGCCGCAAAGTCACGGCTGCTGGCATAGTTTTTACCGTCCCCCAGCCGCATGGCTAACAGACTCGCCGTTACCGGCCCAACGCCAGGAATGGTCAGCAGGCGTTGCGCGGTTTCATCTTCCGCCAGATGCGTTTTCAGTTCCTTATCGACTTCCTCAATTTCTCCGCTGAGGTAAACATAATGACTGTGGAGTCTGCTCAGAACCCTTGCCAGATAAGGCGGAAAGTCATTTTCTTCCAGCACGGCGGCCAGACGTCGTATCACGGCAATACCGCGCGGCAGACTGACGCCGAACTCCAGCAAAAAAGCGTGCATCTGATTGGTGGTTTTAACGCGTTGCCGTATCAGTGAGTTTCTGACGCGATGGAGGGCGGCCATCGCCTGTTGGTCTTCTGTGCGGGGGGGCACAAAGCGCATGGAGGGCCGGGAAGCTGCCTCGCAGATAGCTTCAGCATCGACAAAATCGTTCTTGTTACTCTTAACAAAAGGACGGACGAACTGCGGAGAAATCAGTTTTGCCTCATGGCCTAAATCAGCGCTCCGGCGAGCCATAAAGTGCGCCCCACCGCAGGACTCCATCACTACGGTTGCAGCCTTGCAGGAACCGAGAAAATTCATAAGCTGAGTGCGGGAAAACTTCTTACGCAGCAGGGCGTTACCCTGCCTGTCCTGACAGTGGACATGGAGGGAATGTTTACCGAGATCGATACCAATAAGCGTAACGTTTTGCATGATGGTTCCCTCTAAAATAAAATACCCTGCTAGCGTACCTCTCACAGGGTGGGTGTGACCATCTTGTATCTTTAATCTGGCAGATCTGAGTGAAATATTGGGCTACCGTGGTTTTTGGAAAATTGCACGTACCTATTTTGGCGAAGGAGTGGCGGAGATGTGCCGTTCATTATGTAAAAAACGGTTTGTCGCTAATGCTCGTTGTCTGATACCTGAACTTAATGCTGAGGATATTGTTTCTGGCCCCGCAGGTGTGCGTGCTCAAGCACTGACTGCCGATGGCAAGCTGGTTGATGATTTTCATATCGTGACGGGTATGCGCTCACTACACGTTTGTAATGCGCCTTCACCAGCAGCGACTGCTTCAATTGAAATAGGTCGTGAAATTGTTCAGCAATATTTGCCTGTGTGAATGTAAAATAGATGAAAAGGAGCGTTTGAACGCTCCTTAAAAACATGCTGATGTCATTAAACCAGTTTTAAGTTTCCTGTAATCCCAGTTTTTTCTCCAGATAGTGGATATTCGTGCCACCATTCTGAAAGTTTTCATCATTCATAATCGTCTGTTGAAGCTCAATATTTGTTTTGATGCCATCAATGATCAATTCTGCCAATGCATTTTTCATACGGGCAATGGCATTGTCACGATTTTCACCGTAAGTAATCAGCTTACCAATCATTGAATCATAGTAAGGGGGAACGGTGTAGCCAGCATAAATATGCGATTCCCAACGTACGCCAAATCCACCCGGTGAGTGGAAGCGGGTAATTTTACCTGGGCTTGGCAGGAATGTGTTCGGATCTTCGGCATTGATACGACACTCAATGGCGTGACCACGAACAACAACATCTTTCTGCTTAATTGAAAGTGGCATACCTGCGGCAATCCGCAACTGCTCTTTAATCAAGTCAACACCGGTAATCATTTCTGTAACGGGATGTTCGACCTGAATACGGGTGTTCATCTCAATGAAGTAGAACTCGCCGTTTTCATACAGGAATTCGAAAGTACCGGCGCCACGATAGCTAATTTCGATACATGCGTTAGCACAACGTTCACCAATACTGCGGCGCATCTCTGGCGTAATACCCGGAGCAGGGGCTTCTTCGACAACTTTCTGGTGACGGCGTTGCATAGAGCAATCACGTTCAGCCAGATAAATTGCTTGACCTTGACCGTCGGCCAATACCTGGATTTCAATATGACGTGGATTCTCAAGGAATTTTTCCATATAAACCATATCGTTATTGAAAGCAGCTTTTGCTTCCGCACGGGTCATATTGATTGATTGTTCCAGATCTTTATCACTGCGGACGACGCGCATACCGCGACCGCCGCCGCCGCCGGATGCTTTGATGATGACAGGATAGCCGATGCGTTTAGCGATGGTTTTGTTTTTCTCTGTGTCATCAGACAATGGACCATCAGAGCCAGGTACACAAGGAACGCCCGCTTTTTTCATCGCATTGATAGCAGAAACCTTATCACCCATCAGGCGGATCGTTTCTGCTTTTGGACCGATAAAAATAAAGCCAGAACGTTCAACCTGTTCAGCAAAATCTGCATTTTCAGACAGAAAACCGTAGCCAGGGTGAATGGCTACTGCGCCAGCGATTTCTGCCGCAGAAATAATCGCAGGGATATTAAGATAGCTTTTTGCAGAAGCTGCCGGGCCGATACAGATAGTTTCATCTGCCAGCAGTACGTGTTTTAAATCACGATCCGCAGAGGAATGTACCGCAACGGTTTTGATCCCTAACTCTTTACAAGCTCGCAGGATACGCAGGGCAATTTCACCACGGTTAGCAATTACAATTTTATCAAGCATGGGAACGCCTCGTTATTCGATGACGACCAATGGCTCGTCAAATTCAACGGGTTGACCGTTTTCCACAAGAATCGCTTTAACCACACCTGCTTTGTCGGCTTCAATCTGATTCATCATTTTCATTGCTTCAACGATGCAGAGGGTATCGCCCACATTGACACGTTGGCCGATTTCGGTAAACGGTTTCGCATCTGGGCTAGGCGTACGATAGAAAGTACCTACCATTGGAGAACGAACAACGTGGCCGTCGATTGCAGCCGATCTGTCGCTGATCGTTTCTGGTAGAGCCTGAGAAGGCGCAACAACGCTAGCCAGCGCAGGTTGTTGCGCTTGGACGGGAATATATTGTTGAGCTGCCGGAAAACTCTGGGGGGCTAATGCGCGGCTGATGCGCACTGACTCTTCCCCTTCAGAAATTTCCAGTTCAGAAATGCCAGATTCTTCAACCAGCTCGATCAGTTTTTTTATCTTACGAATATCCATGAGTGTGATTCCGTACTCTTCTGTTTTATTTAGTTGAGTTTTGACAAGCGGTTTACCGCTGCCTGTAATGCAAAGCTATAGCCATCTACCCCTAAACCGCAGATTACACCAACAGCAAGATCTGAAAGATATGAGTGATGACGAAATGGCTCGCGGGCGTGAACATTGGAGAGGTGGATCTCAATAAATGGGATCTTTACAGTCAGCAATGCATCACGCAGTGCCACGCTGGTATGCGTGAATGCAGCAGGGTTAATCAAGATAAAATCAGTATTACCCTGTGCAGAATGAATTCTATTTATCAGCTCAAATTCTGCGTTGGATTGCAGGTGACTGAATTTGACCCCTGATTGATGGGCTTCTTCAGACAATTTGCTGACGATATCATCAAGCGTTAAGTTGCCATAGATATCAGGTTCCCGGGTTCCTAACATATTCAAGTTAGGGCCATTAAGGAGTAAAATGTGAAACTTGTCTGCCATTGTGCTGGTATCTCCGGCAATTTGTCAACAACTGCCCAACATAATCCTATATTAACGATTTGTCATCTTTTTATAACAGCCACAAGTTCATTTCGGCGATAAAGCGCGACATTATAATGATATCGTAGCATTTAGCAGCTAAATACTGGTCTTATCAGAAAAAATGTCAAGAATAAAACCACTGTACTTTAGAGGCTAATCACAATTCTTAACGAACTCTTACCAATGTACGTCCTGTAACCTGGTTAGCTATCAATTTATTAGCGTATTCCACCGCTTGGTCTAGTGTGATTTCAGTCGTTGCTTGTTGATAAAAAGCAGCAGGTAGTAGCTCTTGCAGACGTTGCCACACGGCGGGGCGTTTGGCTGATGGAACCGTGACCGACTCTACACCTTGCAGGCGTATGTTGCGTAAAATAAATGGCATCACTGTTGTTGGCAGATTTGCATTGCTGGCAAGACCGCAGGCTGCAACGGTACCGTTATAGTGAGTTTGGGCCAGTATTGTTGCCAGTACATTATCGCCTACAGTGTCAATAGCTCCGGCCCAAAGTTGTTTTTCCAATGGGCGAGGCGGTTGGCTAAATTCATGGCGTGGCAAAACCTTTTTTGCCCCTAGGGATAACAAATAGTTATGATTTTCTTGTCTACCGCTAACGGCAACAACGGAATAGCCAAGTTGTGAGAGTAGTGCTATCGCCGTACTTCCTACACCACCACTGGCACCTGTCACAATAACATCACCATTTTCTGGCTTGACGCCACCTTGTTCCAAGGCGATAACACACAGCATTGCGGTAAAGCCAGCAGTACCAATGATCATTGCCTGTCGGCTATCTAAACCAATGGGTAAAGGCGTTAACCATTCCCCTGAAACTCTGGCTTGTTCTGCCAAGCCACCCCAATGATTTTCTCCTACGCCCCAGCCGGTTAATAAAACATGCTGGCCGATATGAAAACGCGGATCTTCTGTGTGGTGTACGATTCCAGAGAAATCAATACCCGGTATCATTGGGAATTGGCGGATAATTTTCCCTTTACCTGTGATTGCCAATGCATCTTTATAGTTCAGAGTTGACCAGTGAATATCGACGGTAACATCCCCCTTGGGAAGATGAGAAGTCTCAACTTCTTCAATGGATGCTGTTAATTGATTCTGTTGTTGTTTGAGTAGCAAGGCTTTCATTGATCGTTCCGTTTTCTGTAATTGATTTTGTCATTAAATAAGAATAGATAAAAATGGGTGATTTACATAAGGAATATAAGAAAAAATAAAGTGTTGATGGATTGTGAAACAGAATCTGTTCACATTTTTTCTATGATGTCGGTATCGGATTTCAGACTATTACCTATCGCAATCTATTTCAGAAAATTCTGTTTTTTATTATTTATTAGCAGAAAGTATTGTATTTTAGTCGCAATTTATTACATCATTAATTTGTTCACTACATAGACTACGTACTTGTAGTTAACTATTGGAAATAGTGAGCAAAAGTGTGGGTCTTATGTGAACTTACAAGAATCGTTACTGGTCAAAAAACAGGAGCGGATTTAGCCGGTTACGGTATCCGTGCCATAATGTTGAATTATGTAAAATCAGGTGGTTCTTGCATTTAGTTATGGAACAATTGGTAAAATTAACCCATTTTTATGCAGTTTTTTTCTGCTCCGTTTGGGAGAAGTAACGTAGAATATCGCTCTGTTGATATGAATAACGTAGCCACTTTTTTATTGAAGCAAGTGCTTGTGTGCCTTGTCGCTGCTTCATGTGGTTGGTAGAGTAGACGGGTTTCGTTCCGTCCCCAGCTTGCAGGATTATCCTTTCGCTATGTTTAAAAAATTTCGTGGCATGTTTTCCAACGACTTGTCTATTGACTTGGGTACCGCCAATACCCTTATTTATGTCAAAGGTCAGGGTATTGTATTGAATGAACCTTCTGTCGTCGCAATCCGTCAGGATCGTGCTGGTTCATCGAAAAGTGTTGCTGCCGTTGGGCAGGAAGCAAAGCAAATGCTGGGTCGAACACCGGGTAATATTGCGGCAATTCGTCCGATGAAAGATGGGGTGATTGCCGATTTTTATGTTACAGAGAAGATGCTGCAACACTTTATTAAGCAAGTTCATAGCAACAGTTTCATGCGTCCAAGCCCGCGAGTTTTGGTTTGTGTACCGGTTGGTGCAACTCAGGTTGAGCGTCGGGCAATCCGTGAATCTGCACTCAGTGCTGGCGCTCGTGAAGTATTTTTGATTGAAGAACCTATGGCTGCGGCGATTGGTGCAGGCTTACCTGTTTCTGAAGCCACGGGTTCAATGGTTGTGGATATTGGTGGTGGCACTACGGAAGTGGCGGTTATCTCTTTGAACGGGGTTGTTTATTCATCTTCTGTACGTATCGGTGGTGATCGTTTTGATGAGGCTATTATCAATTACGTTCGTCGTAATTATGGTTCACTGATTGGTGAAGCAACGGCTGAGCGTATTAAGCACACGATCGGTTCTGCTTATCCTGGTGATGAAATGCTGGAGATTGAAGTTCGTGGTCGTAACTTGGCTGAAGGTGTGCCACGTGGCTTTACGCTTAACTCCAATGAAATTCTTGAAGCTCTGCAAGAGCCTTTAACGGGTATTGTCAGTGCTGTCATGGTCGCTCTTGAGCAGTGTCCTCCAGAATTGGCTTCCGATATTTCAGAACGAGGTATGATCTTGACCGGGGGTGGTGCATTATTGCGCAATCTTGATCGTTTACTGATAGAGGAAACCGGTATTCCTGTCATTGTTGCGGAAGATCCATTGACGTGTGTTGCTCGTGGTGGCGGGAAAGCACTTGAAATGATCGACATGCATGGCGGTGAACTCTTCAGCGAGGAGTGAGTGTTAACTTGCAAGTGAGGGGGGAATGACGGGCAGCTCAGACCTCCTTGCGATTGCTGTCTGGGAATTCCATTGTTTATGAAACAGTACAGTTTGGAATAGCGCAGCTTATGAAGCCAATTTTTAGCAGAGGGCCTTCCCTGCAATTACGACTTTTCTTTGCTGTTATTGTTGCCATTGCTTTGGTTGTGGCAGACAGCCGCCTTGATGCTCTCAGTAAAGTCCGTAATTATATGGATACGGTAGTCAGTCCATTTTATTTTCTCGCCAATGGCCCGCGTCAAGTGCTTGATGGTGTGTCAGAAACCCTTGCTTCCCGTGAACAACTTCGATTGGAAAATCGTGCTTTACGCCAAGAATTATTGATGAAAAATAGCGATATGCTGTTGTTAGGCCAACTTAAACAGGAAAATTCCCGCTTGCGTGAGCTATTGGGATCACCTTTACGTCAGGATGAACACATGATGGTGACGCAGGTGATCTCCGGTAGGGCTAATCCTTATAGTGATCAGGTCGTCATCGATAAGGGATCAAGAGAAGGTGTTTATGAAGGGCAACCTGTTATCAGTGATAAAGGCATTGTTGGTCAGGTTGTTGCTGTTAGTCAGTTTACTAGCCGGGTATTACTGATTTGTGATACGACTCATGCTTTACCAATCCAAGTCTTACGTAATGATATCAGGGCTATTATTGCTGGTGCAGGTTGTACTGATGATTTGCAGTTTGAGTTATTACCGAGCAACACAGATATTCGGGTTGGGGATGTGTTGGTGACTTCTGGGTTAGGGGGTCGTTTCCCGGAAGGTTATCCGGTTGCGGTGGTTTCGTCAGTTAAAGTCGATAATCAACGGGCTTATACTGTGATTCATGCTCGGCCAACGGCAGAATTACAGCGTTTGCGTTATTTGTTGTTGTTGTGGGGGGCAGATAATAATCCATCCGAACCATTGCCGCCATCAGAGGTTTATCGTGTAGCCAACGAACGTTTAATGCAAATGATGCCTCAGGTATTGCCACATGCAAATGAAATGGGACCACCTGCGCCATCGTCTGTTTCTGATGAATCAACCAAGACAACAGAAAGAGTAAAAGGTGCTGAATCGACAATAACGTCGGCTAAATTTATAAATTCGGGAAATCGTTAATGAATCAATACCGGAGTCATGGGCGTTGGATCATTTGGGTATCTTTCTTGATTGCAATGGTGCTGCAAATTATGCCGTGGCCGGAGCAAATTTATATGTATCGGCCAACTTGGTCGGCACTATTGTTGATTTATTGGGTGATGGCGTTACCGCATAGAGTCAGTGTTGGTACCGGTTTTATATTGGGGATCATCGTGGATTTGATTCAGGGAGCGACACTGGGTGTTAATGCTTTGGCTTACAGCCTTGTGAGTTATTTGGTGTCATTTAAGTTTCAATTATTTCGCAATATGGCACTTTGGCAGCAGGCTTTGGTTGTCATTGCTTTATCGGTACTGATGGATCTCAGCGTTTTTTGGGCAGAATTTTTGTTATCAAATGTTGCTTTTCATCCAGAAGTATTCTGGAACAGTTTGGTCAATGGTATTCTTTGGCCGTGGTTGTTCCTGTTAATGCGAAAAATCCGTCGTCAGTTTAATGTACATTAGTGGTCGGATCGCCGTTTTTAATGTCCTGACAGAGCTTATTCCAGCAGGCGTTACTGATGCAGGCCATTCTTTCCAATAACTTGAGGATACGAGTAGTGTGTATAACCGGAGCGTACATAATGTACGTGAGGATTAAGCTCTGCTCTAGGTTCAAAATGGCAAATGAAATAGCCTAATGAGATAGGTAGTAGTAAGGACGAGATCATCATGAAAACCCTTTATCTGGCTTCCTGCTCACCAAGGCGGCGTGAGCTGGTTGAATTATTGGACTTTAAATTTGAAATTCTTTCTCCTCAGGTAAAGGAGCAATGGCAAGAGGGTGAAACTCCGCGTCAGTATGTCAGCCGATTAGCAAAAGATAAATCTCTAGCGGGAGTTGCTATTGCACCAGAGGATTTTCTGGTGTTGGGAGCGGATACTGTTGTTGTATTGAATGGTAAGATTCTCGAAAAACCACGTAGCGAGCAACATGCTGTTGCAATGCTCAGTGCACTTTCCGGTCAGAGTCATCAGGTGATGACAGCTATTGCTTTATCAGATAGTCAGCGTACCTTAAGTGATATAGTCATTACAGATGTAACCTTTCGCCAATTATCCACGCAGGAAATTTTGGATTATGTAGCAACCGGTGAGCCGATGGACAAAGCGGGGGCTTATGGTATTCAGGGAAAAGCAGGTTGCTTTGTTAAAACGCTGAATGGCAGTTATCACTCGGTTGTTGGTCTGCCATTGGTGGAAACGCACGAATTAATCACAAAGTTTTTTGCGTTAGTTGATGGGAAGGGGAACATATGACAGCAGAGTTATTAGTCAACATCACACCATCCGAAACGCGCGTTGCCTACATTGATGGTGGGATTTTGCAAGAAATCCATATTGAAAGGGAAGCCAAAAGGGGAATTGTCGGCAATATTTATAAAGGTCGTGTAAGTCGGGTATTACCAGGAATGCAGGCTGCTTTTGTTGATATTGGGCTGGAAAAAGCCGCCTTTCTTCATGCCTCAGATATTATGCCTCATACGGAATGTATTGCCGGTGAGGAGCAAAAGAACTTTCATGTTAAAGATATTGCTGAGTTGGTTCGCCAGGGACAAGATTTAATGGTTCAGGTAGTGAAAGATCCCCTTGGTACCAAAGGCGCTCGGCTAACTACCGATATTACCTTACCTTCCCGTTATCTTGTATTTATGCCCGGTGCATCTCATGTTGGGGTTTCACAACGTATTGAAAGTGAAGAAGAGCGTAATCGCCTGAAAAATATTGTTGCTGATTATTGTGATGAACATGGTGGTTTCATTATTCGGACGGCTGCCGAGGGTGTTGGTGACGAAGAATTAGCTCAGGATGCGGCTTTCTTGAAACGATTGTGGAGTAAGGTGATGGAGCGTAAAAAGCGCAATGTCACTAAAAATAAACTTTATGGCGAATTGGCTCTGGCCCACCGTATTTTGCGTGATTTCGCCGGCGCGGCCCTTGATCGTATTCGTGTAGATTCTCGTTTGACGTTCACTCAGTTACAGGAATTTATTCGCGAATATATTCCTAAAATGACAGCCAGATTGGAGCTTTATAACGGTAGTCAGCCTATTTTCGATCTGTTTGATGTAGAAAATGAAATTCAGCGAGCACTCGATCGCAAAGTTGAATTAAAATCAGGTGGTTATTTGATTATTGACCAAACTGAAGCGATGACCACAATTGATATTAATACCGGCGCATTTGTCGGCCATCGTAATTTGGAAGAAACTATTTTTAATACCAATATTGAGGCGACGCAAGCTATTGCCAGACAATTAAGGCTGCGTAATCTAGGTGGTATTATTATTATCGATTTTATCGATATGAATAGTGAGGAGCATCGCCGACGGGTATTGGCTTCTCTTGAGCAGGCGTTGAGTAAAGATCGTGTTAAAACCACGATTAATGGTTTTTCACAACTTGGGCTGGTGGAAATGACCCGTAAACGGACTCGTGAGAGTATAGAGCATATACTTTGCGACGATTGCCCTACTTGCAAGGGAAAGGGAACGGTAAAATCTGTTGAAACGGTCTGTTATGAGATTATGCGTGAAATTGTGCGTGTGCACCGGGCAGTTGATGCAGATCGTTTCCTTATTTATGCCTCACCCGCAGTGGCCGAAGCGCTGAAAGGGGAGGAATCTCATGCACTGGCGGAAGTGGAGATTTTTGTCGGTAGACAGGTAAAAGTTCAGACAGAACAGCTCTACAGTCAAGAACAATTTGACGTAGTTATGATGTAACCATCTGATTTGCTGACATAACAGCATTGGTAACCAAGGAGATGCGTGTGAGGCGACTGCCGGGAGTATTATTAGCGACAGCCGCAATAGTCATTATCATTGTGGCTTTGCTTGTTAGTGGATTACGTTTTCTACTGCCACATATTAATGATTACCGCCCACAATTATTCGCTAAAATTGAATCAATTATTGGTGTACCTATTGATGCTGGATATATTGCGGGAGAATGGGAATCTTTCGGGCCTGTTTTTGAATTACGTGATATCAGTGTAAAAACTGCAAATGCAGATGTGAAAGCCAAAAAGATCACGGTTGCATTGGATATCTGGTTATCTTTACTAAGAATGCGTTGGAATTTCCGCGATCTTACTTTTTATCAGTTACAAGTAGATTACTATCAACCGCTGTTTAATGATCAAAGCGGTAATATGTTTTCCCAATCGGATCTATTTTCTGATCTGTTTCTGGAGCAGTTTGATCATTTTAATCTGCAAGATAGCCGTTTTACTTTCCTTACTCCTTCTGGTGAACGCGCTGATCTTCTGTTACCACAATTAACCTGGCTAAATAAAGATAATCGTCACCGAGCTCAAGGGAAAATTAGTCTCTCTTCGATCAATAATCAGCATGGGGATATACAAGTTAAATTTGATTTGCATGACACTAATGGCGTATTGGATAACGGTACTATTTATTTACAGGCAGATAATGTTGATGTTCATCCGTGGTTAAGCCATTGGTTGCAGGATAATACTGGGCTGAAGGATGCTGAGTTTAGTTTGTCTAGCTGGATTATGCTGAAAGATGGTCGGATTGATGGTGGTCAACTGCAACTCCGTCAGGGAAAAGCTAATTGGAAAGTTGCTAACAAATCCCACAACCTTTCTGTCAGTGATTTGGTGTTACGAATGCGTCGCCAAGATGGTGGTTGGTTGTTTGATGCACCTGAGCTGGCAAATTTGATCACTGATGGTCAACAATGGCCGTCAGGAAAAGTATCAGTGCTCTATCTGCCGGAAGCCAAGAGAACTGATGGTCATGATCATTGGCGTATCCGGGCAAAAAACATTCAACTTGAACGGCTAAGTAGCATTTTACCGACTTTTTCTTTTTTGACGCCTGATCTTGTGAAGGATTGGCAGCATCGTCAGCCACAAGGATTGGTAAAGTATCTTGCCCTCGATATTACACCCAAAATGGCAGATGATTCCCGAATCAGTATGCAATGGCAGAATGTCAGTTGGCAGCGTTGGCAGGAATTGCCTTCTATTGATAATTTCTCTGGTTTTCTCAATGGCAGCTTGCGGCAAGGCAAACTGAGTTTTGTATTGAAGAATAGTGTCGTTGATTATCGAGATATGTTCCTGGCACCGTTTGAGATATCCCAAAGTCATGGCGAAATACTCTGGCGGCAAGATGAGCGAGGCTTACAACTTTGGAGTCAAGGATTGGATTTGCAGGCGAAGTCATTGTGGGTCAATGGTGATTTTCGTTATCAACAGCCTAAAGAACAGCCTCCTGCGCTGAATATTCTGGCGGGAATACGGGTTTATGATGCAGGTGATGCCTGGAGATATTTTCCAGAATCTTTGATGGGGACATCTCTGACTGACTATCTAACAGCTTCAATTATTAAAGGGCAGATAGAAAACGCGACTTTTGTTTTTCAAGGCAATCCAAAAGATTTCCCATTTGCAAAGAATAATGGCCAGTTTCAAGTTTTTGCTCCATTGCGTCACGCGACTTTTCAGTACCAACCAAATTGGCCGGCATTGCTAGATCTCAATATTGATCTTAATTTCCAGAATAACAGTTTATGGATGCTTGCTCCGCAAACGGCACTTGGTAAAGTGAAAGCTAGCAATGTTTCAGCAGTAATTTCTAATTATCGTAGTAAGAAATTGTTAATCAACGCTGATCTTCTGGGAGATGGCAAAGATATTCATGAATATTTTACCCGTAGTCCGTTAGCAAATTCTGTTGGTGAAACGCTGGATATATTGCAGGTTGGTGGTCAGATTGCTGGTAATTTGCATTTGGATATTCCACTCAATGGTGGCAATGTGGATGCCCGTGGTGAGGTGACTTTAAAAAATAATCACTTGTTGATTAAGCCCCTAGATAGCGAAATGAAAAATGTGAGTGGCCGGTTTCGCTTTGATAATGGTAATTTACAAAGCAGCAAATTATCAGCCCAATGGCTTGGGCAGCCTGTGACGGTTGATTTTTCTACTAAAAGTTTACCCAAAAACTACCGAGTCAATGTTGGTCTGAATGCGCGTTGGGTTGTGGCAAAATTATCTAAATTTTCACCAGCGATTGCTAAAGCGTTTTCTGGCTCTGTTGATTGGGAAGGGAAGGTCGGTGTCAGTTTGCCGTTTCAGGGCAAGCCTCAATATGATATGAAAATCGACGTTGATTTATCACAAGTGGATAGTTACTTATCTGCCCTGAAAGCGGATGAACCGCGTGCTCTTCATATTCTGGCTGATGGTGATATGGAGCAGTTGCAAGTAAAAGGCACTTTGGATAAACAGTATGCATTTAATACTCAATGGCGTCTGGCAGGGAAAAGCACTCAACTGTCACGTGGAATTTTACAAAGCAGCGATAAAATTCCTGATTTGCCTGAAAAATCCCTATTGGAGTTGAATCTTCCGGCAATTGAAGGGGAAGAGTGGTTAGGGCTGATTGCGCCTCTGACTTCAGGTTCTTCATCGGCAGGGATGTCAATGTTGCCACAGCATCTGCATATATCACTTCCATCACTGGATGCGGGGGGACAACGCTGGAATCAGTTATCGTTGGATGTGGAAAAACAGCTTTGGGGAACGCAGATCACTGCTAATAGTCGGGAAATCAACGGTAAACTCAATATCCGTAATAGTGGCTCTTGGCAAATGAATTTGAGTCATCTTTACTATAATCCTCTGCAACATAGCTCTCAGCAAGCTGAATCAGATTTACTTAAGCAATCTCAGGCAGGTACAACTCTGCGTTATTCGTTGAACCAATGGCCTTCATTAGACATCATCTGTTCTGAATGTTGGATTATGGGATTGAAGCTTGGGAAGGTGTCTGGTTCCCTGATTCCAGAAGGTAATTCGCTGGTATTAAGAGATGGAATAGTAGAAAACAGTGTCAGCAAACTAACTTTGGCAGGTCGTTGGCAAGAAGGGGCTGTAGGGAATAATACTCGTATCATGGGGCAATTTTCTGGTGAAAAGTTTGATGAGATGGCATCTTACCTTGGTATAGTCGTACCGATTGTAAATTCACCGTTTACCTTCCGTTTTGATTTTAATTGGTGGGATATACCATGGAAACCCAATTTCCAGACGATGAATGGCAATCTTGAAAGTGACTTAGGCAAAGGTGCTATTGAAAAATTGGGGGGAGGAAGTGCTGGTCAGTTACTAAAATTAGTCAGTTTTGATGCTCTGTTACGTAAATTACAGCTCGATTTTAGCGATACCTTTAGCCAGGATTTTGAATTTGATTCAATTCGTGGTGATGTTTCAGTAAAAAATGGGATACTCAAGACTGAAAACTTACGGGTTGATGGGTTGATTGCCGATGTGATAACGAAAGGTGAGATCGATCTTGTTCGCCAACAGATCAATATAGAAGCCATCGTCACGCCGGAGATTTCTGCTACTGTGGGGGTAGCAACGGCTTTTGTCATCAATCCGATGGCAGGTGCTGCATTATTCGCAGCGACCAAGGTTTTGGGGCCGTTATGGAATAAGATATCCGTTATTCGTTACCGGATTACTGGTAATCTTGAACAACCGAAAATTGATGAAGTTCTGCGTCAGCTTAAGGAGAATAGAGGAACATGAGAAACGTTAATGTTGCACTCTTGCAGTTATGTAGCGGTGAGAATATCAAACATAATTTGGCGCAAATTGAACAACAAATTAAGCAGTTGCCGGATACTATCAAGTTTGTCATGACCCCGGAAAATGCATTGTTGTTTGCTAATGCTGATAGCTATCGTAGGCATGCAGAACAACAGGGTCATGGGCCTTTGCAGCAAGCTGTCAGTGAGATTGCACGCTGTTATGGTGTTTGGTTATTAATCGGTTCTATGCCGCTTATCAGTCGTGAAAATCCTGAACGGCTCACCAGTAGTAGCCTGTTGTTTGATGATCAGGGTAAGATTTGCGCACGTTACGACAAAATCCATATGTTTGATGTCAATATTAATGATGAACATGGATCATATAATGAATCATCTGTTTTCCAGCGTGGGGAACATATTACCGTTGTAGATACACCTGTTGGTCGTCTCGGAATGACCATATGTTATGATCTGCGCTTCCCAGGGTTGTTTCAGGCATTACGTGAGCAAGGCGCTGAGTTGATATCTGTTCCTGCGGCATTTACTCGTTTAACAGGAAAAGCACATTGGGAGCCACTGCTGCGGGCTCGCGCTATTGAAAACCAGTGTATTTTGTTAGCGCCAGCTCAGGTTGGTGTACATGGAACCCGTCAGACGTGGGGTCACTCAATGGCAGTGGATGGTTGGGGGAAAGTGATTAAGAAAAACCCCGATGCAGTCAGTGCACTACAACTGAATATCAGGGCAGATAGCTTGAAGATTATGCGTGAGCAGATGAAGGTGGTGAAACATAACCGCTTTCGACCACAGTTGACTTCCTTGATTGAAAAAATACCGCAAATTAAAGAGTAGCAATTATGAGTTTAACTTCTGTCAGTGAACACCTACTGGCTGCAAATAAATTAAGCCATCAAGATCTGTTTTCAGTACTCGGTCAACTGGCTGAACGTCGGCTCGATTATGCCGATCTCTATTTTCAGTCCAGTTACCATGAATCTTGGGTGCTGGAAGATCGGATTATTAAGGATGGTTCCTATAATATTGATCAGGGGGTTGGCGTTAGGGCAATCAGTGGTGAAAAAACGGGTTTTGCTTATGCAGACCAGATCACGTTGAATGCGTTGCAACAAAGTGCACAGGCTGCCCGTAGCATCGTCCATGAAAAAGGGAATGGTAAAGCCCATACTTTTGGCGAAGTGACCTATTCTCAGCTTTATGCAGCAATTGATCCGCTGCAAAGTTTTTCCCGTGAAGAAAAGATTGCGTTATTGCAGTGTGTGGATCAGGTGGCTCGTGCTGAAGATCCAAGAGTACAGGAAGTCAATGCCAGTCTGACAGGGATCTATGAACGGGTGTTGGTCGCGGCAACCGATGGGACCTTGGCGGCTGATATTCGTCCTCTCATTCGCTTATCTGTCACGGTGCTGGTGGAGGATAACGGCAAACGTGAACACGGCACTAGCGGTGGTGGTGGCCGTTACGGTTATGAATATTTTCTGGAAGTGGTTAGTGGTCAGATCCGTGCAGAACAATTTGCGCGTGAAGCTGTTCGTATGGCACTGGTGAATCTTTCCGCTGTTGCTGCACCTGCTGGTACCATGCCGGTTGTTCTAGGGGCTGGTTGGCCGGGAGTGTTGCTGCATGAAGCTGTTGGTCATGGGTTGGAAGGTGATTTTAACCGCCGTGGTACTTCTGTGTTTTCTGGTCAGATTGGTGAAAAAGTCGCTTCTGAACTCTGTACTGTGGTTGATGATGGCACAATAAAAGGTCGCCGGGGGTCATTGGCAATTGATGATGAAGGCGTTCCTGGACAATACAATGTATTGATTGAAAATGGCATTCTGAAAGGTTACATGCAAGATAAAATGAATGCGCGTCTGATGGGTGTTGCGCCGACTGGCAATGGTCGCCGTGAATCTTATGCACATTTGCCAATGCCTCGTATGACTAATACCTATTTGCTGGCGGGTCATTCCACACCGGAAGAGATCATCGGTAGTGTGAAAAATGGCTTATATGCGCCAAATTTTGGTGGTGGTCAAGTGGATATCACTTCCGGTAAATTCGTGTTCTCGACATCGGAAGCTTATTTGATTGAGAACGGTAAAATTACCAAACCAGTGAAAGGTGCAACCCTCATCGGTTCCGGTATTGAGGCTATGCAGCAGATCTCTATGGTAGGAAACGATCTTGAACTGGATAAAGGTGTTGGGGTTTGTGGCAAAGAGGGCCAGAGCGTACCTGTTGGTGTTGGTCAGCCTACTTTGAAACTGGACAACTTGACCGTTGGAGGAACAGCCTGATTTTTGGCTGGTTAATACTCTTGTTTGAAGAAGTAGAAGAAGAACTGGAAGGGGAACTTAGTTTTAATATTTTCCCCTAACAGAAATTAGAACCTTACGGGTTTTAGGTTGTTAAGCGGATTCAGCCATATCTCTAAGATACTGGAAAATCTGACGATAAGATTTAGGTGGCTTATTTGCCGCCTTTTCTTTTTTGGCGTTGCGGATCAAGGTACGCAATTGCTGGCGATCGGTTTGTGGGAATAACGCCACCACTTCATCAATAACATCGTCATTGCCATCAATCAATTTATCACGTAATTCTTCCAGTTTATGGAGCAGAGTGATTTGCTGATTATGACGATTTTTCAGTTTATCGAGCGCGGTGGTAATTGGCTCGACATCCCGGGTACGCAGCAATTTACCAATAAATTGTAATTGGCGACGGCGCCCCTCTCTTTTTATCTTCTGTGCAAGTTCAATGGCGGCCAGCAGATCCTCATCTAACGGAACGCGTTCAAGCGCACTTTTGCTGAGCTCAACCAATTCTGTACCCAGCTTTTTCAATGCTTCGGCATCACGTTTAATTTCACTTTTACTGACCCAAATTATCTCTTCCTCTTCCTCTTCGGCAGGATAATCATTGAGCCAATCTTCAGGCTGCTTTGCCATAGTGGTTTTCCTTTTAAAAAGGTCGGAACTGGCAGGTTGATTTTTGGAGCATGACCTGTAGCCCGGCGGGTGTTAACATCCTAATATTGTGTATTGTAACTGGGAAAAACGTCGGATTACCACTCGACATTGACTGTGTGGGTAAAACGGTTCTGTTTTCCCGATAGATTTTCCCTTTATTCATCAAATTACGGGTAATTAATGAAAATCACGGATCAAATTGCGGAACAACGCAAACAACTGGAAAATGCAGTTTCACAGGCACTAGAGCTGGCAAAAGCGGGTTGTGATGCTGCGGAGGTTGCGGTTAATAAAACAACGGGTATTAGTGTCAGTACCCGCTTTGGTGAAATAGAAAATGTAGAATTCAATAGTGATGGTGCTTTGGGGATTACCGTATACCATCAGCAACGTAAAGGTAGCGCATCATCAACAGATTTAAGCCCGGATGCCATTGCCCGTACTGTTCAGGCTGCGATTGATATCGCTCGTTATACCTCTCAGGACCCGTGTGCTGGCCCGGCAGATAAAGCGCTATTGGCGTTTGAAGCGCCAGATCTTGACTTATTCCATCCAACAGAGTTGGATGCTGATAAAGCAATTGAACTGGCTGCTCGTGCGGAACAAGCTGCATTACAGGCAGATAAGCGTATTACCAATACTGAAGGTGGCAGTTTTAACAGCCATTATGGTATCAGAGTGTTTGGTAACAGCCACGGTATGTTGCAAAGTTATTGCTCCAGCCGTCATTCTATGTCGAGTTGTGTGATTGCTGAACTTGATGGCGATATGGAGCGGGACTATGCGTATACCATTCATCGTCGTTTTGAAGATTTAAAATCGCCAGAATGGGTTGGGCAGGAGTGTGCTCGTCGTGCATTATCTCGTTTGTCGCCACGTAAATTACCGACTATGAAAGCACCGGTGTTGTTTGCTGCGGAGGTTGCAACGGGCCTTTTCGGTCATTTGGTTGGCGCTATCAGTGGTAGCAGTATTTACCGGAAATCCTCTTTCCTGCTTGATCATCTGGGCAAACAAATCCTGCCATCATGGCTGACAATTGAAGAACGGCCACACTTGCTGGCGGGGCTGGCATCTTCTCCATTTGATAGTGAAGGTGTTTCTACCAGCAATCGGGATATTATCAAGGATGGTATATTACAGACTTGGCTTCTGACCAGTTATTCTGCCCGTAAGCTAGGAATGGCAAGTACCGGCCATGCAGGAGGGATTCATAACTGGTGCATTGCAGGGCAAGGTCAAGATTTTGCAGGTTTACTGCGTCAGATGGGAACTGGGTTAGTGGTCACTGAACTGATGGGGCAGGGAGTCAGTGCAGTAACCGGCGACTATTCCCGTGGCGCCGCTGGTTTTTGGGTAGAAAATGGTGAGATTCAGTATCCTGTCAGCGAGATTACTATTGCAGGCAATTTAAAGGATATGTGGGCCAATATGGTCACTATTGGGAATGATATTGAAACGCGTAGTAATATCCAGTGTGGTTCAGTCTTACTGCCGGAAATGAGTATCGCTGGTCAATAAGAGATACTCGTTTCCGATTACTTTAGTCAGCCCGGATCAAATGGGCTGGCTGAATTAACGGTGGAGCTCACCGGCAGCTTCTGGTTGATAAAGTAATTCTAATACTTTGACGCGGGTTTCTTCGCCGTTTGGCAATTCCCAACTGATTTCGTCACCGATACGAAGGCCCAATAATGCAGCACCTAAAGGAGCCATAACAGAAAGCTGATCTGAACTGTCTTGCAGTGACGCTGGATAAACTAAAGTACGTACCCGTTCTTCATTGCTTGTCAGGTCAATAAAACGAACCCGGCTGTTCATCGTCACAACATCTGATGGAATTTCTGCTGGCGGTACAATCTCTGCACGATCCAGCTCCTCATTCAAAGCGTCAGCGATACTAGTATCTGCAAACGCTGGCTGTTCCAACAGGGAATCTAAACGTTCTGCGTCTAATTCGTTGATGATAATTGCTGGTTTAGTCATACCACACTCCAAATGGATTCCAATACAAAATAACACCCCGCACCATGAGGAGGGGGGTGTTATTTAAAATGATTAACCTGATAGTAGGCTGTTCTTACTGGAAAATAAAGAGATCATGATCACGAACTGTTTTGTGCTGCTAATGAAAACAGTGAAGGACATGATAATCCATAGGTGAGTGAGCAACGTTATTCTTCGTCAAATCCCGAATTAAATAGATCAATAATAGCTGCAAGAGCCTGCTCTTCATCTGGGCCACTGGCTTCAACTTCAATATAGCTGCCTTTTTCTGAATCCAGCATCAGCATAGCAATTACACTGCTGGCCTCGGCTTCAACATGGCTATCATTGCGTAAAATAACATGAGATTCAAAGAGCTGTACTAGATCATACAGCTTCATTGCTGGCCGTGCGTGCATTCCCAGCCGATTTTTGATTTCAAGTCTTTGCTTGATAGTCATTATTTTCGCTTTTCGAGAGTACGGTGGCGCGACTGTACGTTTTTTCCTCTGGAACGAAAATAATCGGCCAACTGTTCTGCCACATAAACAGAACGGTGTTTACCGCCGGTACAGCCAATAGCAACGGTCAGATAGCTGCGGTTATTGGTTTCAAGCATAGGTAGCCAGAGTTCAAGATAACTGCGGGTTTGATAGATGAAGTTATGCACTTCCGTATGACGGTCGAGGAAAGCGGCTACAGGGCGATCAAGACCGGTCATTGGCCGTAATTTGGGGTCCCAGTGTGGGTTTGGTAGGAAGCGTACGTCAAAAACATAGTCGGCATCAATTGGAATGCCATGCTTAAAGCCGAAAGACTCAAAGACCATTGTCAACTCACGTTCCCGTTTGCCTAGCAGACGCGTTCTTAGCATCTCAGCCAATTCATGGACTGACATTTCGGAGGTGTCGATAATCAGGTCAGCTCTTGAACGAAGGGGTTCCAGCAGATCACTTTCTTGATCAATCGCGCTTTCCAGAGAAAGATTTTTGCTTGATAGCGGATGCAGACGGCGGGTGTCGCTATAACGGCGGATCAACGTATTACGTTCAGCATCAAGGAATAGTAATTGCGGTGAGAAACTCGCTGGTAGTTTAGTCAGAGCTTCTTCGAAAACTTCAGGTGATTCCGGCATGTTTCTTACATCAATACTAACCGCAGCAGAAATATCGCGGTCAGCTAGCGTATTTGCTAATTCCGGTAGTAATACTACCGGCAAGTTGTCTACACAATAAAAACCCATATCTTCCAGTGCGCGTAAGGCAACGGATTTACCTGAACCGGAACGGCCACTGACTATCATCAGCACCATGAGGCGACTCCCCTTAATTTCTTAGTGGTTATTATGAGCCACTCTTATTTATTGCTATCCATGCATTGCAACAGTTATTCAGTGATAATTGCGTATAATTCTTCATCACTTTGTGCCGATCTTAAACGACGGCAGAGATTTTTATCTGCAAGACGTTTGGCAATCAATGACAATGTGTGTAGGTGTGTTTGGCATTGATCGTTTGGAACCAGTAAAGCAAACAGCAAATCGACTGGTTGATTATCAATAGCATCGAAAGCAATAGGTTGTTCCAGACTTAGGAAAACGCTAACCGCTTGATCTGAGCTTTCTTCATCTAACTTACCGTGAGGGATAGCAATACCACTGCCAATTCCAGTAGTACCTACTTTTTCTCGGGTTAATATTGCTTCGAATACGACATTTTCTGGTAACTTAAGCTGCTTAGATGCTAGCTCACTGATAATCTCTAAAGCCCGTTTTTTGCTCGAACAATGTACATTATTGCGCGTACATGCGAGGGAAAGCACAGAGCTTAGTAGTAAATCTGCTTGATTATTCATTTTCCTATTCACTTAGGTGCTTATTGATACAGGATGCCATAGGTTATCTGTGGCATCCTGTATTTGCGCACTGTTTTACAGCAATACTCTGCTGTTGTTACTACATTCTTTGTTAACTAACTGTTAATGATGTCTCAGTTTGTCTTTATGTTTGGTTAATTGACGCGCCAGTTTATCGACCAGTCCATCAATTGCTGCATACATATCTTCATGTTCTGATGATGCGTGCAACTCACCTCCGTTAATGTGTACAGTAGCTTCGGCGATTTGTTGTACCTTTTCCACTCGGAGGATTACCTGAGTCAGGTTGATCCTGTCGAAATATTGATCCAGTTTGCTGCATTTTGCAGTGATAATGTCGCGTAATGCATCAGTAATTTCAATATTGTGGCCGGTTATTTTGAGTTGCATATTGTCTTCCTTCTCTGTTCATTTCAAACCAGACGCTTACGTTGGTTTGATGGCGGAATGGATAACGACTCTCGATATTTTGCGACAGTCCGTCGGGCAACCATGATGCCTTGATCGGCTAGCATGCTCGTCAGTTTGCTGTCACTGAATGGTTTGGCGGGGTTCTCCGCTGCTACCAGTTTTTTCACCAAAGCCCGTATTGCAGTTGAAGAGGCTTCGCCTCCACTTTCTGTATTGACATGGCTGGAGAAAAAATACTTCAATTCAAAAATACCACGTGGGCTGTGCAGGAATTTCTGGGTGGTTACCCTGGAAATGGTAGATTCATGCATATCAATCTGGAAAGCAATGTCTGCCAAAACCATAGGTTTCATATACTCTTCACCATGTTCAAAAAATTCCTGTTGCTGCTCTACAATACAACGCGCAACTTTCAGCAGAGTATCATTTCGGCTTTCCAGGCTTTTGATAAGCCACTTGGCCTCTTGTAGGTTATTACGGATAAACTGACTGTCACTTTCATTGCGCGTATGTTGCCCAAGCTCTGCATAATGCTGATTAATGTGTAAACGGGGGATACTATCTGTATTCAATTCTACTTGCCAGTGTTCACTCTCTTTTCGAACCAGTATATCGGGGATGACATATTCTGATTCGCCGGTGTTTATTGCCAGGCCAGGCTTCGGTTCAAGTGACTGGATTAAATTTATGACCTCTTTCAGAGTATCTTCTTTCAAGCGACTTAGGCGGGTTAAATTGCGGAAATCCCGATGACCTAATAGCTCCAGATGTTCGCAAACGATCAGTCTCGCCTCTTCCAAATAAGGTGTTTCTGGTGGAAACATTGATAGCTGGACTAGTAGACAATCTTTTAGATCACGAGCGGCGACACCGATAGGATCGAAATGTTGTATTTGTTTTAGCACCGCTTCCACTTCTGCCAGAGTAAGTTGAGCGTCGCCAATGCTGACAAGAATATCTTCTAATGGCACAGTGAGATAGCCAGTATCATCTACGGCATCAATGATTGATGTCGCAATTGCCGCATCTGTTTCGGTGAAAGGGGTGAGCTCTGCCTGCCACATCAAATAGTCTTGCAAGGTTTGAACGGTTTCACCTTGGTAAAGTGGCAGTTCGTCGTCGTTATAGTCATTGCGTGTCCCGGAAGGTGTGCCAGCGGTGTAAATTTCATCCCAACTGGCATCCAGGGGTAACTCGTCTGGCATATCCTTTTGTTGCAAGGCATCAAGCGTATCCATAGCTTCCGTTTCGTTATCGGGAAGTTCCTGATTGCTAATTTCCTGATGATCTTCATCCTGTTCAAGCAAAGGGTTCATTTCTAACGCTTGTTGTATTTCCTGTTGGAGTTCAAGCGTAGAAAGTTGCAACAAACGAATAGCTTGTTGGAGCTGTGGTGTCATAGCCAGTTGCTGGCTAAGCCTGAGTTGCAAACTTTGCTTCATAGCGTTAAATCAATTCTCCTGGCCGAATTAGAGCCGGAAACCTTCGCCTAAATAAACGCGCTTCACCTGTTCATTATTAAGAATATCATTAGGTGTGCCGTGAGCAATCAGATGCCCTTGGCTGACAATATAAGCACGTTCGCATACATCCAATGTTTCACGGACATTGTGGTCTGTGATAAGGACCCCGAGTCCATAATCTCTCAAATGCTGAATAATCTTCTTGATATCGATGACTGAGATAGGATCTACGCCGGCGAAAGGCTCATCCAGCAAAATAAATTTAGGATTAGCTGCCAGCGCTCTGGCAATCTCTACGCGGCGACGTTCACCTCCGGAAAGTGATTGACCAAGATTGTCACGTAGGTGGCTGATATGAAACTCTTCCATCAGCTCTTCGGCACGTTCTTTCCGCTGTTCTTGAGTCAAATCCTGGCGGATCTCCAATACAGCCATCAGGTTGTCGAATACGCTTAGACGGCGGAAAATAGAAGCTTCCTGAGGCAAATAACCGATACCACGTCGTGCCCGTTCGTGAAGTGGCAGTAGGCTAATATCTTCATTATCAATGGTAATTGTCCCGGTATCCCGTGAAACGATACCGACGACCATATAGAAAGTCGTCGTTTTCCCTGCACCGTTCGGACCAAGCAGGCCGACAATTTCGCCGGAGTTCACGTTTAGGCTGACATTTTCAACGACCTTACGGCCTTTGTAAGCTTTTGCCAGGTTTTCTGCGTTTAGTATTGCCATATATCGTTATTTACTCTTGTTGTTAACCCCAGGGCCTTCTTCTTGTAATTGAGAAGGTAGTAGGACGGTTGTCACTCGTTTACCTTTGTCACTAAACGCTTCCATTTGCTGAGTTGGGACTAGATAGGTGATACGGTCGCCTTTTATATTGCTGTCTAACTGTTCCAAATAGGCATTGCCAGTGAGTGTAACCAGCTCTTTATCCATTTCGTAACGCATTTTGGAACCGCGGCCCTTGATTGGTTTGCCATTGTCCTGTAGTTGATAGAAGGTTACTGGATTGCCAAATGCTTCAATAACCATTTTCTTAGAATCGCCATCTGGGCGAGTCACAACAACTTTGTCAGCGCGGATATCGATAGAACCCTGTTTGATGATCACATCTTCTGTAAATGTGGAAGTGTTTCTTGTCATGTCAAGGGCTTGTTTAACAGAATCGATAGAAATGGGTTTCTGTGTGTCATCTTTCAGTGCCATAGCGGGAAGACTGACTACAAAGATAGCACTGGCAATAAAAGCATTACGGATTCTGTTTTTCATGTTGGATTTCATAGTAGGTGTTAACCTTTTCAATCAGTTCAGCGGTTTTGTTTCGCAGGTTGCCACGCATTTTCATACCGACGGATTTTAGCCCGACACCAATCAGTGTGACCTGATCGTCAGATGAAACATCCTGAGTGACCAGGTTGATGATAGCGTTCTCTGTAGTAATACGTTGTAATTGTGACGTATTAGTCAGACTGTCAACCTGTACGTCTCCGTAAAGATAGAGCATTTTGTCATTAGTTAGTTTGGCTTTGTTAGCACGAACTGTCCATGTAGCAATGGCATTTGAGTCATAAGTAATTAATACCGGTTTGGTAAACCAGGTAAGTTTTGACTCTGCATAGTTCTGGACGTCATCAGCGACCAGTTTATACGTCAGTTTCCCCGTAGGGTCATAAACAAAAGTTATAGCTTCCTGACTTTGATAGGTTGGCTGACTGTTATCTGTGGCAGAAGATGATTTAATCTCATCTGAATCAGACAAGTTCCAGCCAATTAACGCCAGGATGATTAATACCAGAGTTATCACCAACCAGGATTTGATTCTATCCATTCTCGTTTCACTTCAACCTACTATATTGATAATCCTTTGGCCTCTTCCAGCTTATTCTGAGCAAAAAGCACCAAATCACAAAGTTCCCTTACCGCACCGTGTCCCCCTGCAATTTGGGTGACATAATGCGCTTTTGGTAAGAGTAATGGATGTGCATCCGCCACAGCGACAGATAACCCCACTTGTTCCATGACAGGCCAGTCAATCAGATCATCACCAATATAAGCAACCTGTTCTGGTTTTAATCCCAGTTTATCTAACAATTCTTTGTACGCCAAAACCTTATCACTTTGTCCTTGGTAAAGATGTGTAATACCCAAGGTGTTTGCTCGATCTTCCAGCAATTTTGCTTTACGGCCGGTAATAATAGCGACTTCGATTCCTGAAGTAATTAAGCAGCGAATTCCGTAACCATCTCTAACATTAAATGTTTTTAATTCTTCACCGTTATTGCCCATATAGATCCGGCCATCGGACATAACACCGTCAACATCGCAAATCAGTAAGCGGATTTTACGGGCTTTTTCAATAACGTCTTTATTAACTGGACCATAACAGGTGTCCAAATAAACTAATTGGCTCATTAAGGCGTTTTCTCCGGTTACACCACACCAGCTTGTAGCAGGTCATGCATATGTAATACACCAAGCAATTTATTGTCCTCTGCAACCAATAAGGACGTGATATGGTGTGACTGCATTAAGTTCAATGCATCAACTGCAAGGGCATTCGGTTTGATGCGGATGCCACCTGTTGTCATAACATCTGAAATTTTGACATTGTACAAATCGACGCCCATATCAAACACTCGCCGTAAGTCACCATCAGTAAAAATACCATCAATATACATATTTTCATCGCAAATGACGGTCATACCCAGTTTTTGTCGGGTGATTTCGAGCAGCGCTTCGCGTAAGGTGGCGTGACGATTAACCTTTGGAATATCATCGCCTGTATTCATCAAATCACTCACCAGTAGCAGAAGTTTGCGTCCAAGAGTGCCGCCTGGATGTGATAGTGCGAAATCTTCAGCAGTAAAGCCGCGTGCCTGGAGCAATGCAACCGCTAAAGCATCACCCATAACCAGTGTTGCAGTGGTACTGGTTGTAGGAGCCAAACCTAGCGGACAAGCTTCCTGTGGGACTTTGATACACAGGTGGATATCGGCGGCTTTTCCCATATTACTGTTGTAATTGTTAGTCATGCAGATAAGCGGGATTTTTTGGCGTTTTAATGCGGGAATCAGCGACAAAATTTCACTGGATTCACCCGAATTTGAGATGGCTAAAACAATGTCTTTAGGTGTGATCATGCCGAGATCGCCGTGGCTAGCTTCTCCCGGATGAACGAAAAAGGATGGTGTACCGGTGCTGGCGAAAGTGGCAGCAATTTTACACCCGATATGGCCGGATTTACCCATCCCCATGACAATCACTTTACCTTCGCAGTTGAACATCAGTTCACAGATACGGTCAAAATCTCCGTTTATATGTTGTTCAAGTTCTGTTAATCCATCCCGTTCTATGTGTAATACTTTTTTACCCGCTTGCTGAAAATCAATCTTAGGCATTTCTTTTTCCTACTCATTCGTGTTTATTTAATGCTGTAATTGGAAATAAACAGTACGATAAAATAAGCGATAAAGCAGCTTAATAACAGGACACCTTTAAATCGGTTTAATCGGTGTTTACGACCCAGACAAAATGCAGTAAATATTATGCTGGCTACCATCATTACCCAAAAGTCACGATGGAAAGATTCAGGTGAAATGGCGGCTGGTGAGAGTAATGCGGGAAGGCCCAAAACAATTGATATATTGAATATATTCGAACCTATAATATTCCCGAATGCAATGTCATCTTCGCCTTTGAATGCTGCGGCAATAGAGGTTGCTAATTCTGGCAGGCTGGTACCGACCGCAAGCACGGTAAGCCCGATAACTAATTCACTGATGCCATAAATGCGGGCAATAACAGTTGCATTATCAATAACCATACGAGTTGCCATAGGTAAAATAAGTAACCCTAATAGAATCCAAAGTAGGGCAATGTGTTTATTGCCTTCGACCGGTAATTCCGCAGCCTGTTCTTGCGTATAAATATCCGCTTCGGCACGGCGCGGTAGAGCAACCATTTTTATCATCAGTAAGATATACACTATGGCGGAAGCGAGTAATACCAACCCATCCATCCGGCTGAGATAGTGATCACTCATTAAATAACCACAGAAGACGGTGAGCAGTAGCATCAATAGCAGTTCCTGCCGCAGGATATCTGATTTTACTTCCATTGGGCGAATAAATGCAGCAGCACCGGGTATTAGTAGCAGATTAGTAATGTTGGAGCCAATAACATTACCCACGGCCATATCAGGTTGACTATCTAGCATTGCAGTAACTGAAACCATTAATTCTGGTAGAGAAGTTCCAATGCCAACAATGGTAATACCAATAATAAATGGAGGCAGTCCCAGAGTACGGGCAAAAATTGCAGCACCATATACTAATCTATCGGAACCATATACCAGTAAAATCAACCCGGCAATTAGAAGTAAAAAGGTCAGAAGCATGAAGCGTCCCTTGTAAGGTATATTCCGAATTAATGTTAACGCTGGTTGATTTTCTAAACAAAAATTGTCTGCCCAGTTAGATGGGGTATATTCTGACGGCGGTGGATAGAAAAGTAAAATTTGTCATCACATTAATGGCGAAAATTTTCCCGTTTTTTTGTAGTATATATGATTAATATATGAACCAAATATTAAAGCCAATTTATTAACCGTTAAGGGCTATCAATAATGAATCGACAGACAGCAAATCTCATCGAGATCCGTGGTATGTATTTTACCCGTGGTAACCGTTTGATTTTTGCTGATATTAATCTAGTTGTGCCTAGAGGAAAAGTCACTGCAATTATGGGGCCTTCTGGGATAGGGAAAACGACACTATTACGATTAATTGGTGGTCAGTTACGTCCTGAACGTGGAGAGATCTGGTTTGATGGTGACAATATTCCTGCTTTATCCCGTTCTCACTTGTATGCTGCTCGCAAGAAGATGAGTATGCTGTTTCAATCTGGGGCATTATTCACTGATCTCAATGTCTTTGAGAACGTTGCTTTTCCGCTGCGTGAACATACGAATCTGCCTGAAGAAATTATACAGACCACGGTAATGATGAAATTAGAGGCGGTAGGGTTACGTGGTGCCGCGAATTTGATGCCTTCCGAACTTTCCGGTGGTATGGCAAGGCGTGCGGCTCTGGCTCGTGCTATTGCACTTGATCCTGATCTGATTATGTTTGATGAGCCTTTTGTTGGTCAGGACCCGATTACGATGGGGGTTTTGGTGAAGTTGATTGATGAGCTGAATAAGGCACTTGGCGTTACCTGTGTGGTTGTTTCCCACGATGTACCGGAAGTTCTGAGCATTGCAGATTACGCTTATATTATCGCTGAACAACAGATTATTGCTGAGGGTACAGCTCAACAGTTGCATTCTAATTCTGATAGGCGAGTACGGCAATTTCTGGATGGTATTGCTGATGGGCCAGTACCTTTCCGTTTCCCGGCAGGGGATTATAAAACTGAGTTATTAGGATAATGGGATGTTAATGTTAACACAGGCGCTGGCGGCACTTGGCCGACGGGCCATTGAAGTGTTTGCCTCTTTTGGTCGTGCAGGTTTTATGCTTTTCCGCGCGATAATTGGCAAGCCAGAACCCGCCAGACAATGGCCGTTACTCCGACAGCAGCTTTACAGCGTGGGTGTTCGGTCATTATTGATTATTATCGTTTCAGGGCTGTTTATTGGCATGGTGCTTGGCCTACAGGGGTATCTGGTACTGACAACATACAGCGCAGAAGCCAGTCTTGGTATGATGGTGGCGATATCTCTGTTACGTGAATTGGGGCCGGTGGTCACGGCACTGTTGTTTGCTGGTCGAGCAGGATCAGCCCTGACCGCAGAAATCGGTTTGATGAAAGCCACGGAGCAAATTTCCAGCCTGGAGATGATGGCGGTAGATCCATTACGGCGTGTGATAGCGCCCCGTTTCTGGGCCGGGTTTATCAGTATGCCGCTATTATCTTTGATTTTTGTTGCGGTAGGTATTTGGGGCGGTGCGATGGTTGGTGTTGATTGGAAGGGGATTGACAGTGGCTTCTTCTGGTCTTCCATGCAGTCTGCTATCGAGTGGCAGAAAGATTTGCTGAATTGTTTTATTAAAAGTGTCGTTTTCGCCATTACTGTGACCTGGATTGCTCTATTCAATGGTTATGATGCGATCCCGACTTCAGAAGGGATCAGCCGAGCAACGACCAGAACGGTAGTTCATGCGTCGTTAACGGTTTTAGGTTTGGATTTTGTGCTGACAGCACTCATGTTTGGGAACTAAGCCAATGCAAAGCAAGAAAAGTGAAATTTGGGTTGGATTTTTTGTCTTGATTGCACTGGCTGCAATCGTCTTTTTATGCCTAAAAGTGGCAGACATTAAATCGGTAGGCAACCAGCCAACTTACCGTTTGTACGCAACTTTTGACAATATTGGTGGCCTGAAAGTGCGTTCACCGGTAAAAATTGGGGGTGTGGTGATTGGTCGTGTTGCAAGTATCTCTCTTGATGAAAAAACTTATACGCCGCAAGTGGCACTGGATATTATGAAGCAATATGACCATATCCCTGATACCAGTTCTCTTTCCATTCGTACTTCTGGCCTATTAGGTGAACAATATATTGCCTTGAATATAGGGTTTGAAGATCCCGATATGGACACCCGTATTCTGAAAGAGGGTGATCGCGTACAGGATACCAAATCAGCAATGGTACTTGAGGATCTTATCGGCCAGTTCTTGTATAAGAGTGGTGATAATGTTCAAAGTGGGTCAGAGCACACGCCGACACCCTAGCCAGCAACTGAATATCATTAAGAGGAACCCATTATGTTGAAGAGATTATTAATGGTGGCGCTATTGGTTTTCGCGCCATTAGCGAGCGCAGTTGATCAAACGAATCCTTATAAGCTGATGCAGGATGCGGCGGAAAAGACTTTTACTCGTTTGAAAAACAGCCAATCACAAATTCGTCAAAACCCAGATTATCTGCGTAAAGTGGTGAAAGAGGAGCTACTGCCTTATGTCCATATCAAATACGCAGGGGCATTGGTTCTGGGGAAATACTATAAAGATACGACTCCAGAGCAGCGCAAGGCTTATTTTGTTGCATTTGAATCTTATCTTGAGCAGGCCTATGGGCAGGCTTTGGCAATGTATCATAATCAAACTTACCAGATTGACCCTGAAAAGCCGTTAGGGGACAGCAATGTTATTGCTATTCGTGTCACTATTATCGATTCGAATGGCCGTCCTCCTGTCCGTCTTGATTTCCAATGGCGCAAAAACAGCAAAACTGGTTACTGGCAGGCATTTGATATGATTGCAGAGGGCGTCAGTATGATTACGACTAAACAGAGTGAATGGGCCTCTATCTTGCGTCAGCAAGGTATTGATGGCTTAACTAAGCAGCTTGAAATCAGTGCCCGTCAGCCAATTACTCTGGAAGAGAAAAAATAAGATGGCTGAGAGTCTGATCTGGGAAAAAACAGGGCAAACATTGATTCTCAAGGGCACTTTGGATCGTAATAGTTTGCTTCCTCTCTGGCAGCAAAAAGAGAAATTATTGGCTGATATTGACAGCATCAATGTGTCACAACTTGAATATGTGGATTCTACCGGGTTAGCTCTTTTAGTCCGTTTCAAACATCATATGCAAAAGAGAGGGGATAAATTGCGCTTTTCTGGCATTGATGAACGGCTTAACACCCTGATTAAGCTCTATGATCTGCAAGAAATGATCATTGATAGCTAACCGATAATCTCATTAATTATCTGTACATACCCTATGGATTTCAAGATGCATCGCGACGGCAAGGGAACGAATCCCCGGGAGCATAGATAACGATGTGACTGGGGTGAGTGAGTGCAGCCAACAAAGAGGCAACTTGAAAGATGACGGGTATAATCAGCGCCTTTGTAAGCAGAGATGTTACAAGGGCGTTTTCACAGTTTAAGAATAAGCAGGATTCTATTAGGATAGATGGCTGTCTATTATTTATTTCTAACTACAGAACATTGAGCAATTATGGATACTAATGAGATTAAGCAAGTGCTGATAGATAAATTAGCACTGGATGAAGTCATTGTTAACGGAGATGGCAGCCATTTCCAGGTTATTGTGGTTGGTGAGATGTTTGCCGGTATGAGTCGGGTAAAACAGCAGCAAGCCGTTTATGCGCCTTTAATGGAATACATTGCTGACAATCGTATTCATGCCTTGTCAATTAAAGCCTACACGCCGGATGATTGGAAACGGGATCGCAAGCTCAACGGTTTTTAATGTTGTTTGCCTCGCTGCGAACAGCAAATTATATAAAGAGAGTAGTCACAGATGGATAAATTTCGTGTGAAAGGACCCACTCGTCTATCGGGTGAGGTTACTATTTCCGGGGCAAAAAATGCTGCACTGCCAATCCTGTTCGCCGCGTTGTTGGCTGAAGAGCCTGTTGAGTTGCAAAATGTTCCAGAATTGAAAGATATTGATACCACTATCAAATTATTGAATCGTCTTGGGACCAACGTTGAACGTAATGGTTCTGTATTTGTGGACGCCCGCGATGTGAATCAATATTGCGCGCCTTACGAGCTAGTAAAAACCATGCGTGCATCTATTTGGGCGTTAGGTCCTTTGGTAGCGCGTTTTGGTCAGGGGCAAGTTTCTTTACCGGGTGGTTGTGCTATTGGCGCTCGCCCGGTTGATCTGCATATCAGTGGCTTGGAACAGTTAGGTGCTGAAATTGTGCTGGAAGAGGGCTACGTCAAGGCTTCCGTTAATGGGCGTCTGAAAGGGGCTTGCATTGTGATGGATAAAGTCAGCGTTGGAGCGACAGTTACGATTATGACCGCGGCAACGTTGGCTGAAGGGACAACCGTTATTGAGAACGCAGCACGTGAACCTGAAATCGAAGATACGGCTAATTTTCTCAATACCTTGGGTGCAAAAATCACAGGCGCTGGCACTGACCATATCATCATTGAAGGTGTGGAACGCCTTGGTGGTGGTGTATACCGTGTACTACCTGATCGGATTGAAACGGGAACATTTCTTGTTGCGGCTGCGATATCCGGTGGCAAGGTAGTTTGCCGTCATGCTCAGCCTGATACGCTGGATGCGGTATTGGCTAAATTGCGTGAGGCGGGGGCGGATATTGAAATAGGTAAAGATTGGATAAGTCTCGATATGCACGGTAAGCGCCCTAAAGCTGTGACATTACGTACAGCTCCTCACCCCGGTTTCCCGACCGATATGCAGGCTCAGTTCAGCTTACTGAATTTGGTTGCTGAAGGTGCTGGTATGATCACCGAAACTATTTTCGAAAACCGTTTTATGCATATCCCTGAATTAATTCGGATGGGGGCTCATGCGGAAATTGAAAGTAATACCGTGCTTTGTCATGGTGTTAAAAAATTATCTAGTGCTCAGGTCATGGCGACGGATTTACGCGCATCGGCAAGTTTGGTTTTGGCGGGTTGTATTGCCGAAGGCGTAACGGTTGTTGACCGTATTTATCATATTGACCGGGGTTATGAACATATCGAAGATAAGTTGCGTGGACTTGGCGCAAACATTGAACGAGTGAAATCAACGGGAAAGTAATTGCGCTTCCTTAAATTTGGAAATAAGAAATGGGGGTAATTGTCGGGTAGCTTCGATAATTGCCAACTTTCTTATAATGCTAAAGATATTCACATATACACTGTCAGACATAAACGTTTTTGACACACATTGTTGTGTGTCAAAATAGTTCTCATTTAAATAGCCCTCAGCAGTTTTTTAAACCGGTGTTGAGGGTGTTTGATACAGGCGAGAGTCTCACTACATTTTGGAAATACAGGCAGTGTTCATTTTCTACAGACATAAAGACCTCCCCCCACCGATTTACTTTAGTAGTTTATCTAACAGATTAATATCTTGGTTATTGTGTAAATGTGGTCTTGTCCAACCATTCAAGTCATAGTCAGAAAGACAGGATTCCACCAAGTTCATCATTTTCTTCATATTGCCAGAGCTATAAGCATGGCGCAGACATTGCAAGCGGACTCCATCTTGACTACCAGCATAATTGATTTCGTATAGCTCATGGCGGCCACCGAATTCACTGCCAATGGCATCCCACATTAATTTTAAAATCTTAATCCGTTCTACATAGTCGATGCCATTGGAACCGCGTACATATTGTGCAAGATACTTATTAATTTCTGGATTATTCATGTCACGTATACTGGATGGCAGGTAGATTAAGCTGCTGGTGACATTACTTTCAATAATATTCCTGATTTTTGTATAAGCCATCGGTGCCATAACGAGATAAGTTTGAATCGCTTGAGTATCCGGCAGATAAGCATCACCTTCCCACGGCTTGGCTTCTGCCCACATGGCATCTGTCAATGACCAGAATAGATTGCGCCATGCCACTACTTCTCCCAAATCCGCTTGAACACCACGAAAATCTATCACTCCAGTACATTCGAGACTCTTTTGCAGCAGTGCTGTAATGAAATCCAGCTTAACAGCTAGGCGTACACAAGCCTGCATGGGGAACAGACGGGCAAACCCACTTTGTACAGCCCAATGGCGAGTGCGACCAACATCGCGATAAATTAGTATGTTTTCCCATGGGATTAGTACCTTATCCATCACCATAATGGCGTCATTTTCATCAAACCTACTGGAGAGAGGATAATCGAAAGGGGAACCAGTGGTACCTGCGGATAATTCATAAGAGGCGCGGGATATCAATTTCATGCCATTGGCATCCATAGGGGCAACAAACATTAGGGTAAAATCGGGGTTATCTCCTATGTCTTGGGCCGAGCCAACAATGAAGTTGTAGTGAGTAAGAGCTGAATTGGTTGCCACGACTTTGGCCCCGCTGACTATAATACCTGCATCAGTCTCTTTTTCCAGTTGGATAAAAACATCTTTGACTTCATCCGTTGGTTTATGGCGGTCAATTGGTGGGTTAACAATGGCATGATTGAAATACATACAAGTTTCCTGAATGCGTTTATACCATGCGCGGGCATTGTTAGAGAATTGACCATAGAACTCAGGGTAAGCGCCTAATGCGCAACCGAATGCCGCTTTATAATCGGGGGTGCGTCCTAGCCAGCCGTAGCTTTGGCGTGACCATTCTGCAATGGCATCTCGCTGTTGGCGCAGTTCATCTGGATTGGTCGCAAAACGGAAGAATTTGTGCGTATAACCTTCATTACCAGTGTCTGTATCCCAACAGAGCGCATTGTGGGTTCCAGGAGCATGCAGAGCATCATACAATTGACCAATTGAAGCGGCTGTATTGCGGAAAGCTGGATGTGTAGTGACGTCTTTGACTCGCTCACCATAAATGTAAATTTCACGACCATCTTGAAGTGAATTCAAATACTCTTTACTGGTAAATGGGCGTTTGTCATTGGCACGTAAATTTTCTGGTTTCATTGTTACCTCAGAATTTGTACCCATTTTTGATTTCTGAGCCGTAGGGTACTTAATGTTAATTTTATGTTTCTAGAACTTATTTTTTATCAGACTTGAATATAATGTTCATATAACCTCCATTGATTTAAGTGCCGATAAGGCTTTATTCAATACTTGTAACTTACTTTTGTTATCTACCGTTATCGTGATATCGGATAGTTTTTGGTTACATTTACTCGCCAAGAAATAATTGTTTAAGAAGACTTCTTCTGGATGGAAAGAATGAACTCCAATATGAGAGCTCTTATCTAAAAAAATAGTAGTACCTTTTTCTTTCATTTGATTCCTAATATATTCAAAATCTAAATCGTCCTCAATAATAGAATGTCCTGCACCAAAATCGACTACTTTATTTGATGCATTTTGGACAACTTTTTTGACCAGCTCTGATTCAAATTTACGGTTGTATCTATATAAATCTATAAATTTATGTTTTTTTACTAATTGCTCAACATGATTTAGATCGTAGCCTATCTTTTCATATACGGACCATCTTATAGAATCTAAACTAATCAGTTCTTTTCCTAATTTCTTAGAAATTAATTTACTCAGCGTAGTTTTACCTGCGCCAAATGGTCCAATAATATAAATATTATTCATGCCACCTCATTAATGTTCAATCTTGAGCCAATGGTTTCCCTATGTGAGACGATGATTATTTTTTTATTTTTATCAATTTTATCTATTAATTTTCTGCAATCAAATTCATCGAATATAATCACATCTGAATTTGAGTTGTTGAGATAATCTAAAAATCTATCGTTTGCTAGATAGTGATCAAAATGATGGTCTATATATATGTACCCCTTTATTTTAGATAATCTCTTAAGAAAAAAAGTTTTACCACTGCCATTATTCCCCACTAATTGTATAATCCTATCGTTTTCTAATCTTTGCTCTAAAATTAATAAATTAGAGGATAAATTTGTTTTCTTATGATAAACATTTACATGCTTAGTTATTCTTTGGATAGATACAATTTCTGATAAGTATCCGAATATTGCAAAATAAAAAATGACTATTCTATTGTCTAAGTTTATAGCAGCCGTAATGTTGTCTGATTTGAAGTTTGGATATAGAGAGTACAAAATGATTAAACTGGATATTAGGAAGCCCAATATAGAAGCGACAGAATTAATTAAATATCTTTGTGATGCTATGGTATATAAACGATGAACTCCGGATAGAATAGTATCCTGACATAAACGATTAACCAAATTACATTGAGGTAGTTTTCTAGTATAAGAAAAGTAAATTGATAGAGAGTGGAGTTCTTTATAGTGTTTATTTCTATTATCCTTGTACGTAGGATACAATAAACAAACGCTAGTAATAAATATAAACATAGCCCCAAGTATAATTATGAAATTGTCAGAGTCAAAAAACAAAAATAGGGTTCCAACAAATATCGAACCAAACCAGAAAACATCTTTAGCATACATGGTGAATCTATTTATTATTACATTGTATTCATGTTTGAATAAATTGAATCCTTCTGCCATAGAGTTTTTTTTAATAGAGGTATATATGTCTTTTCTTGCTTTTTTTCTTATTTTAAACTCTATTAAGTATGATCCTGAGATAAATGAAATTAGGCCTAATAGAGATGTGAATGTTATCTTATAGGTCTCACTGTTATATTCGTTATATGTAATTCTTCCCAATTCGAATAATGAAAAACTGGCAATGAACAATAGTATAATCCCAATTAAAGAATTATAGCTAAAAATAGACAAAAATCTGGAAATTTTGGTATGATCTTCCTCTGATCTAACTTTACTATCTAACGTGTATTTTATGGTTTCATTTTTTGTTTCCAATTCTATATCTTTAGTTTCATGAAGATGTGATAGTAGAATATCAATTTGATATTCTATTTTTAATTTTGAAATTATATCTTCTAAATCAAGTAATAACTTAGAATCCCAGCCAGTCCTATTTACATCGAAATAAATATGGCCTTTATAATTATTAATTATAGCCATATATACATTCCTTGCGGCAAAAATAAGATTTAATTGTCCTCTTGACAGTTCGTTAATGTTTGAACTCATATTAATATACTTATTAATTTGGAAGATTTCATAACATAGCTTATTTAATATGCTCCTATTGATTAACTCTTTTGATAAAAATATATTCCCCAGAATGGTTTTTTCAATAAAACCTTGTGTGCCATCCAGATTATAGTATTCCTCTGGCTTGTATTGGTAATTCTTATGTCTACTGATAATTGATAATTGATAATTGATAATTGATAATTGATAATTGATAATTTGGCCAGATAACCATCATAAAATGGTGTTAGTAATCTAATTAAACCAAGATATTCGCCAACCAGAATTAGAGAATATAAAAGAATGAGTAATTTGTCACTATTGTCTATTTCTTTACCAATCAGGATTATAAAAAGGACAGGAATAACTTTTAAAAACGCATTTGATGCAATATCTACAGCTCGCCATAATGAATCAATGCGTTTTATTTTTTCTTCAGTATCAATAATTCTATTCAAGCTTAGAAATTTTCCCCCTTGGTACCCAGTTAACAATATAGCAGTCAGGGCCTCAAAGTTATCTCCAATAAATCCATATCTTAGCTTCCTTATCTTTGCTAGTTTCTTAGAAAGATGGACTCGTTTTTTAAATAGAAAAAATGATAATGGTATCAATATAGAACACAATGATAGTAAGCCAACTGTACCCTCTTCAATATTAACAACCATGAGAATGGAAAGATAGATAAAGCAAATTACCCTAGATATAATCAAAACAACACTAGTGTCATACGAGGAGTAATTTACAATGTCGTGTTCATTCTGCTGAGCATCTTTTTTGCTTGTAAAACAGTCATCAAATGTTGAGAGAATATAAGCCTGTTTTTTAGTAATAAGGAACAGGCTTATGTTATTAATTACACTTAAGGTAGGTCTCAATATTACAATTAAGAAGATAATCAGGCCAACATTACTTGCCTCTAAACCATTAGTCAAAGGCAGTGTTATTATGTAAATTAATATGGAAAATGAAAAAAAAGAAGATAATAAATTAATTCCTGTTTCAATAGGAAACAAGATAAAAGTACTATATTGCTTTCTTAAATCATTCTTAATTGCAGAGATATTCATTTTCTACCTTATTTTTGTGAGATATATTCTTCGTATACTTTAAGTGCTAAATCAGGCCTTCTTTGCTCTCCAAAGTATTTATAGAAAAACACAATGATGTTCTCATATATTCCACCAAGATACCAGCTACGTATACTCGTCCCTGCTAAGTCCCAAATTTGTATTTTACCTAAACATAGGCCAACGAAATCTTGAATATATATTTCAACACCAAATGGATATTCACTTAAATAGTTATCATGTGTGTAAGTCTTGGTAAATTGACAGGATGATACAGAATAAACATATCCAAAATCTTTATCTTTAAACTTTATTAGAATCCGGTTATCACTCAATTCACCATTTACATAGTTATTCATTGAAATTGCTAATCGGCCAACCAAAGGATCAATAGCTAGAGCTCGAGCCATGTCAGTTAGTTCATTTTCAATCGTAGCTAACCCATTTTTTTCTTCTGTTTCACTAAGTTCACCGAGTACAGGAATAAATGGGCTGAGCTCAACGCTAGATTCTTCATCCATGTACTTAATTAGCTTATTTTTTAGATTTAAATGTTTGTTTTTATTTAGTTCTATCCAGCCAGACAAACTGATTGAAAGCTTTCCATCTATAACTTCTATTACTTCACCTGGATATGGTCCACAAACATTTTCTTTAATTGATAATTGGTTGGCAATTTCAGACAATACCTTATTATATGAGAATAGGAATGGGCCATAATTCTCTCTTGGATTTATAAATCCATTGCCACAAATCAATATCTTAGTTTCCTCAGGGATGCCATCAAGATAGTCTATTAATATAGAGTTAAGTAATTTGACTCCTCTATAATTCTTGCCGCTAAGTCTTGACGATTCTAGTGGTAGCAAATTTGTATATGCTCCTTGAGCGTGTTTTGGTGTACACTGTGAATTATTTGCTACTATGATCCACTGTGGATTTGGGTATTGATCACCGATCCCTTCAATGTACTCCTCGCTGATTATTGCATCCACTGCTATAAAACCGTTACATTTTTCTTCATCAACATCTGATACTAAGTATTGAGTTACCCTTGACTCCCATAATATTGTTTCATATGGAGCAGAGAATGGCTTTATTTTGATATCTTTTACTCTTATTTCTTCTTTAAATGAATGTAATATGACATTATGCCCTAGGTGCTCTAAAGCTGTTTTTATACAGATTGGCATAAGTAGTGATATATAAATAGTTGTTCCCTTTGGCAGTATTGACAGAGTATCGATGTCGAAATGATCAACATGTTCATGTGATATAAATACAGCATCGATTGATGGCATATTACTTACATCAACGTTTCTTGGAGGGTATATTTCGAATTTTATATATCGGGTGTTCCCCATTGTTGAACCTAAGACAGGAACAATCAAAATATTTGTATTTTTGTGAGAGATTAGCCAACTTTGATGACCGACAAATGTTAATTGCATACATCACTCCATATATGGCAAAACAGCAACCTGTGTAGGTTGCTGTTAACTTAAAAATTAATAGTGGTAAGCAGCGATAGCGTCAGATTTTGAAGTCTGACTTTTGGAGTTTTTCTTTCCTTTTACTTGTTTAAGTAAACGTATTAATTTAACTTTTTCTTTATCACTCATATTTTTCTCTTTTAATCGATGATGTTGCCTAGTTCATTGGAATAAAAAAGAATACGTGGTTTTGCATAGTACTCCAAGAGAGTGTTAGTAAATTATTTTGATGTTTTTGGTCAATGATGACCTCTAAGATATGAGGTAAATGTCACATAAATTATGTTTTATATGCTCTATTTAACCGATGAGTGAGTTAGGGTTTGTTGACTAAAGAGAGTGAAGTTTATTGTTGGACCAGAGTTTTGGTAGTGTAAATTCTTTATTGAGAAAGCATCATAATTCCTAATGAAAACTGTAAGTAGTAGTAAATAGTACTTAGCTAATGTAAGTCCTACAGTGTTGTCCCATTTAATCAAGCATCAGTAAACAAGCTAATGTGCTTGATGTCTCGGTAAAAATGTCAATCTTCAAGTTAAAACGCTTTGTTATTGATGTACAAGATTGTGTATAGAAAACCAAATAGCGAGGCAGAGGAGAAAATCGACGACGCTGGCGCAAACTTTGCTTTCTGTCCATATGATTGCTCGTTAAGTTATTGGTGATACAGATTCACTCTGATAATTAACTATTTTAATTGACCGGTTATTCATTGAAGTATCATGAATTATCGTTAACTTTCAAATTCTTCAATAGTCACTTGCAACGATAATATTTTCCCATCGCGTAATAAAGTGACAGGAACAACGCTGCCGGGGCGTATTTCAGCCACTTGATCCATTGTTTCAACCGCAGAAATAGCAGGTTTATTATTGACACTGGTAATGATATCACCCACTTTAATACCGGCTTTTTGCGCTGGCCCGTTTGCAGTCACCTGAAATACTCGTAGCCCTTGAATCTGGTTAATATTGCCGTTAGAAGAGCGAATATGTGGCAGCTCTTGTGACGTTATGCCGATAAAACCCCGGATAACCCGTCCGTCACGGATAAGTTTCTGCATAATTTTAGTGGCGAGTTCAGTCGGAATAGCAAACCCCAATCCTTCTGGCGTTTCACCATTTTCACTTTTATCGAATGATAATGTATTGATACCTACCAGCTCACCAAGGGTGTTAATCAGTGCACCGCCGGAGTTACCTTGATTAATGGAAGCATCAGTTTGGAGAAAGTTTTGGCGGCGGGTAGGGCTTAATCCAACGCGACCGGTAGCGCTAATAATCCCTTGAGTAATGGTTTGCCCCAAGTTGTAAGGGTTACCAATGGCGAGAACGACATCTCCCACATGCGCGACTCTATTTGGATTAATCGTTATGACAGGCAGGTTCTCGGCATTAATTTTCAGGACAGCAAGATCCGTTAAGCTATCAGAACCTATGACCAGAGCTTCATAAAAATGACCGTCTTGCAGTGCAACAATAATTTGTCCTGCATTATTAATGACGTGTTTATTGGTAAGGATGTAGCCCTTATCGCTCATGATGACGCCAGAACCAAGGGTATGGTTTTCCCGACCTTGATGAGAAAAACTCCCCATGTTGCTGCTGTAGACGTTAACCACGGCGGGCGCCGCCCTGCGGACACCTTTATTAAAGCTGAATGGAACTTCGTCATTACTATTGCTGGTAATTGCAGATATCAGCCCGCTAGGGCGCAGCGATGGAATGGTAATCAGTAAAATTACAGCGACAAGTAATCCTAAAAAAGCAGAGCGCAGCAACTTGGCAATCATGGGTATTATTCAGTGTGAGTTAATGAGTCATGGCAGGATAACATAGAAATTAACAGACACCGCATTATGCTGTATCTACTTTTAGCGCTTCGATTATCACTATTGAGTTTTCATTAATAATAAAACGAAAAAATTTGTACTGACAGTTTACATGGGTATTAAACTTTTTTTATCGCATTTTGCTACAACTGGAGGGGTTTTAACGCTGTTTTCACTGTCTTTAATTTTTCGTTTTAGCGCTTTTTATTTACTTCGTAATGTTAAGATTTACTCAGATTAAATCATGTGAGGTGTCGTTTTTTATGTGATCTGAAAGCAAGGAGTGACAGAAACTTTCACTCATTTAGGGGGGATAGGGCTATGTGTGGCAGAATTATGAAACGTTATTTAATGCCAGCTTTTTAAAAGGTATAGAGTGAATTAAAGATGGTTTATTCCTTGCTATGATCATTTAAAAGTGAGTATACAGAGAAATTAGAGATTTTATATAAAAGGAGAAGGCAGGTTTAACTTAATAGATGCCTTTTTATAAGGGCAGTTAATTACATTTAATTAAATGCTATTAACCATTAACAGAAAGTTGAAAAGAAATCAGCAGGTAAAAGAATATTATTCAGCATGTTGATATTAAAGTGTTTTCTAACCGTTATTTTACTGAGAAAATTATAAACATAACGCAATAAAAAGAGGGATAAAACGGTTAATGTGGTAGGATTTAACTGCTAAACAGAAAGTTAATTATCGGAAAAAATATAAAGGGATATCTTTAACATTATCAAGTTATTTACTGTCATAATTTATGCGGAAAATAAAGGGTTGCGGCCTATAAAAAACTTTCAGAATTGAGAGTAAACAGTATCAGAAAAGATAAAAAAGCGGATATGATTAACGTTGGTTAAATGTAAAATACGATATGCCATGATGATTAAACTTAATAAAAATCAGGTGTTAAAAGTGGTAAAAACAACGTTTAACACCTGATGCCGATTAAAAGCAGCGGTTAAAACAATGGTTTATATTTTTTCATAACTTAATGCGTCCTTCTTCCACAATATCCAGTCGTTCGATGAAAAAATCAAAGTCAGCTTTTTCTTGTTGCAAAAAGGAATTCCAACTGGGTTTAGCTGGTTGAAAAATAATGGTATCGCCTTCACGAATAATTTCCAATACATTCACTCCTTAGAAATTGGGATAGCCAAGTATAAAACATTTTTACTAATGGAAAAACAAACCTCATTATTTTAAATAGGTTGATCAGCACCATAAGACACAGCGTTACGCTGTGCCTTAAATGGAATTGGATCGATTTTTACTAAAAGTATTAATTTCTCAGTAACAGATAGATACTCTCTTCTCCGCGAAGAATGTTCAGAGCTATGACGGGTGGTTTAGAATCAATAACTTTGCGCAGTTCATTAATGTTCTGTACCCGTTCATTATTGATCCCAACAATCAGGTCATTTTTCTGTAAGCCAGATAACACCGCCGGTGAGTTTTGAGCAACACTATCGATTTTCACACCGTAAGTCCCTTTCACTTCACCATTGCTTAGGGTTGCACCTTGCAGGGCAAGGGTTAGATTTCCGGCTTTGGTTGTTTGACCTTCACTGTTTTCCAGCGTAACAGAAACCTCCATTGGCTTACCTTTACGCAATAAACCAATTTTAATTTCTTTACCTGGTATCGTTGTGCCGATTTTGGCTTTCAGTTCAGCAAAGCTACTAATCTTCTTACCCTCAACGGAAATAAGAATATCGCCAGATTTAATACCTGCTTTCGCTGCTGCGGATTTTGGTAATACTTCACTGACAAATGCTCCGCGCTGGGCGTCAATATTGAATGCCTTAGCGATATCGGAATTCATTTCAGTACCTTTAATACCGAGGATACCGCGTTTTACTTCACCATGCGCGATAAGCTGCTCGCTCAGGGTTTTTGCCATATTACTTGGGATAGCAAAGCCGATACCGATGTTACCGCCACCTGGGGCTAGAATGGCGGTATTGATACCGATTAATTCACCATTCAAATTAACCAGTGCGCCACCGGAGTTGCCACGGTTAATAGAGGCATCTGTTTGGATGAAGTTTTCCAATCCTTCCAGATTCAAACCGCTACGCCCTAACGCAGAGATAATGCCGGAAGTTGCAGTTTGACCAAGGCCGAATGGATTACCAACTGCAACAGCGAAATCGCCAACTCGGAGCTTATCAGAATCGGCCATAGTAATTGCAGTTAAATTCTTAGCATCTTTCAGTTGCAGCAAGGCAATATCTGTCTGAGGATCGCGGCCTAATAATTTGGCTTCATATTCACGGCCATCATTCAATTGCACACGGATTTTATCTGCATTCTCAATAACGTGATTGTTGGTTAATATATAACCTTTGGCAGCGTCAATGATGACACCTGAACCAAGCCCTTGGAATGGGCGGGTACTTTCACGGCCCATTGGGAGATTTGGGCCAAAGAAGAACCTGAATTCTTCAGGTATACTCTGTTCCTGTTGTACCTGCGTACCAGAGACATGCACGCTGACAACCGCAGGCAGGACTTTTTCAAGCATCGGTGCGAGGCTTGGCAACGCCTGACCGGCGATAGCAGCAGGCAAAGCAGCATTGCTAATCGTAGGGACAGAAATTGTAGACAATCCGATACTGATGGCTAATGCACTAAGGAATAAGTGTTTTCTTTTCATCTAATTTTGTTCTCTTGTATACCTAAGCCGAAGGCTAATTGAGTTAATTCTGGCAAGCTGCCATGATTACTCTATGACTGTTAATTATTAAATAAAGTTCATCGGGCAAACAGATTTAGCATGATTCTTTACAGGTATTTACATGATTGAAAAACAAAAAAACAAAACTTGTAGGTAGATAATAGATTTTACATTTGAATTAATGCTGTGGCACACGATGTGCCACAGCAGGGTATTTACTGGTTTTTTTCATTCATCGGACGAAACAGGCCGGAAGCGCCATCGGAATAATCTCTTGGTGGCATTTTAACCGGAGATTGATCATTATCCGCTTCTGACTCAGTCAATCGATAATTAAATGGATTTTCTTGTGCTGGCATATTCGGCATCAGTTCATGAGAGCTTTTAGCCATATGTTGATATAACTGACGATAATCGCGAGCCATATTGTCGAGTAATTCTGCACTACGGGCAAAATGACCAACTAATTCTTTACGGTACTCTTCCAGTTCTGATTTATTATTCTCCAGTTCAGTTTGTAAGGCTTTTTGCTGGCGCAGCTTAGTGTTACCAAAACGCATAACTAGCGCTCCGATAGCAAAACCAACCACCAAGCCAATCAGTGCATACTCCCAAGTCATAGCTACTCCTTCATCGACATCGTTGTTCCGCAGAATGTTTCACTTAATTATCGTCACTATAACCGTTAATCTAGTTAGAGTGGAATATTGATCATGATTTACATTTGCTTGTAGATCTTATTGTGGACCTTATTGTAGACAATTGATCCGGTAATAAGGTCAATCTGAATCATAAAAACGATAAAAAACGGGCGATTATTTTAAGGATTGTTATTGTTATGCCATCATTGATTACCCCTTCATCATACTATCAAGAAGCCCTTTCTAAGGGTAAATACCAACCAGATGATGTTCAGCGCCAAGTTGTAGCGCAATTGGATACCATTCACAATACTCTGATTAATGCTTCTCCCGGCAATCCCGTAAGGCGACAAAGCTTGAAAAGGCGTCTGAGTAAACTGTTAGGAAAGCAGGCTTCAAGGAGCTGTGCACCTGTTCAAGGGCTTTATATGTGGGGGGGCGTTGGTAGAGGGAAAACTTGGTTAATGGATATGTTTTACCAGAGTTTACCCGGTGAAAGAAAACTACGTTTGCATTTCCATCGTTTTATGCTGCGGGTACATGAAGAATTAAAGGTATTGCAAGGGCATGAAAATCCGCTGGATATTGTGGCTGATGGTTTTAAAACGGAAACAGATGTACTTTGCTTTGATGAATTTTTTGTCTCCGATATTACTGATGCTATGATTCTTGGTACATTGTTGGAAGCGCTGTTTGTCAGGGGGATTACCTTGATTGCAACGTCAAATATTCCTCCTGATGAACTCTATCGTAATGGTTTACAGAGAGCTCGCTTTTTGCCTGCTATTGAGCAGATCAAAAAATATTGTGACGTGATGAATGTGGATTCGGGTATTGACTATCGGTTGCGCACGTTGACTCAAGCTCATCTCTATTTCACACCGCTGAATGAAGATAATGAACGTGCGATGGATCGAATGTTTACTCTTTTAGCTGGTAATAGCGGTGAACAAGCCGCTGTATTGGAAATTAACCACCGGCAGATGCCCGCGATTCGTCATGCTGACGGTGTATTGGCAATTGGATTTAAAGTTTTGTGTGAAGATGCGCGTAGTCAGATAGATTATATTGTTTTATCAAAACTTTATCACACGGTTTTGTTATATCAGGTTCCAGCGATAATGCCGGGTAATGAAAATGCTGCTCGCCGTTTCCTGGCACTGGTTGATGAATTTTACGAACGCCGGGTAAAATTGATAATTAATGCGGCGGTGCCGATGGAGCAAATTTACCAAGGGGTGTTGTTGGTTTTCGAATACCAGCGTTGCTTATCCCGTTTGCAAGAGATGCAAAGTGAAGAGTATCTGAAATTACCTCATTTACCTTAATTTTGTGTTCACCCGTATATTTCAGACTCAAAACTGATTTTAAATATTCAAATTGGGGTCGATTTTTATTTTTGACTTCTCTATAATCTTGCAACCCCACGTTACGGCAATGTTTTTTTCCCAAAAACTTGCAATAGTGCCGGCATAGGCTATTCGAAGGGGTAGGTTTGCTGGACAAGAGTCGTGTGAACCTCAGCAAGTTTCTGAACCTTGAGTGTTCACCAACGTGTAACTTATTATTGGGTAAGCTTTAATGAAAACTTTTACAGCTAAACCAGAAACCGTAAAACGCGACTGGTATGTTGTTGACGCAGATGGCAAAACTTTAGGCCGTCTTGCAACTGAAGTGGCTAGCCGTCTGCGCGGCAAGCATAAAGCGGAATACACTCCGCATGTTGATACCGGTGATTACATCATCATCGTTAATGCAGAAAAAGTTGCAGTCACCGGCAACAAGCGTTCTGATAAAATCTACTATCACCACACCGGTCATATCGGTGGTATTAAGCAAGCGACCTTTGAAGAGATGATTGCCCGCCGCCCTGAGCGTGTAATTGAAATCGCGGTTAAAGGCATGCTGCCAAAAGGGCCGCTGGGCCGTGCAATGTACCGTAAACTGAAAGTTTATGCAGGTAGCGAGCACAACCATGCGGCACAGCAACCGCAAGTTCTGGACATTTAATCGGGATTATAGGCAATGGCTGAAAATCAATACTACGGCACTGGTCGCCGCAAAAGCTCTTCCGCACGTGTCTTTATTAAGCCAGGTAGCGGTAATATCGTCATCAACAAACGCAGCCTTGAAGTTTACTTCGGCCGTGAAACAGCGCGCATGGTTGTTCGTCAGCCGCTGGAGTTGGTTGATATGTTGGGTAAACTGGATCTGTACATCACTGTTAAAGGTGGTGGTATTTCTGGTCAAGCAGGTGCAATCCGTCACGGTATCACCCGCGCACTGATGGCGTATGACGAAACTCTGCGTTCTGATCTTCGTAAAGCTGGCTTCGTTACCCGCGATGCTCGTGAAGTTGAACGTAAGAAAGTTGGTCTGCGTAAAGCACGTCGTCGTCCACAGTTCTCCAAACGTTAATTTTTTGTCTTTATGGCAATTATTTAATGTGCAAACCCGTCTTTGTGGCGGGTTTTTTACTTAATTATCCACACACTTCCCCCAAAATGTACAAAATCTGGTAAACTAGTGCCAATTTTTGCCTCATCCATTTGTCTGCCTACTATCTGAACGGTAGTAATTGCGTTGAAACGGTAATGATTGCGTTGAAACGAAAGTAATTGTGTTGAGTAGCGCATTCCGTATTCACCGTTGTGGCGTAGAAACATAAGGGATGAGAATGAATGAGTAAGAATAGTCGTGGTCGTGTGGGGCTATTCATTCCCTTTTTAGATAAACTTGGAGGTTTTCATGGCTGTCGCTGCCAACAAACGTTCGGTAATGACTCTGTTTTCAGGCCCGGCCGACATTTTTAGCCATCAAGTGCGAATTGTATTGGCGGAAAAAGGTGTCAGTGTTGAAGTTGAGCAGGTTGAGGCAGGTAACTTGCCACAGGACCTTATCGATCTGAACCCTTATCAGACAGTTCCGACTTTGGTTGATCGTGAGCTGACGCTATATGATTCCCGCATCATTATGGAATATCTGGATGAACGCTTTCCTCATCCACCATTAATGCCTGTATATCCAGTTGCCCGTGGTTCCAGCCGTTTGATGATGCACCGCATCGAAAAAGACTGGTATTCCCTGATGCATACTATTGAGGAAGGCAATTCTCAAGAGGCCAATACTGCCCGTAAACGATTAGCAGAAGAGTTGCTAGCAGTGGCGCCAATATTTAAAGAGATGCCATTCTTTATGAGCGAAGAATTCAGTTTGGTTGATTGTTATCTTGCTCCTTTACTGTGGCGTTTGCCGGTATTGGGTATAGAATTACCGAGTTCTGGTACTAAAGATTTACAAATTTACATGCAGCGTGTCTTTGAGCGTGATGCATTCTTGGCTTCATTAACCGAAGCTGAACGTGAAATGCGCTTGCAATCCAGGAGCTGATTTATGGAGCTGTCTCAAATGTCTCCCCGTCGTCCTTATTTGTTGCGTGCTCACTATGAGTGGTTACTCGATAATGATATGACTCCGCATCTAGTTATAGACGTGACTTTACGTGGAGTTAATGTACCAATGGAATATGCCCGTGATGGGCAAATTGTGCTGAATATAGCGCCGAGAGCTGTTGGTAATCTTGAGTTAACCAATGATGAAGTACGCTTCAATGCCCGTTTTGGTGGTGTTCCCCGTCGGGTTAATGTACCGATGGCGGCAGTTATTGCGATTTATGGCCGTGAAAATGGGGCGGGAATGATGTTTGAGCCTGAAGCAGCTTATAAAGATGAATATCTTTTTAAATCCGCTTCAGATCAGGATAAGGCTGATACCTCTGCATCCGCGACAGATAATCTGGTATTAGTTACGGATGCATTGCCCGGTGCTGGAGATGATAGTGGAGCTTCACCTGATGATGAGCCACCAAAACCGACAAGAGGGCGCCCTGCTTTACGGGTAGTAAAATAAGCGTTAAAAGAGGGGGCGGTTTGCCTCCTTATTTTTTCAAATTCATTGATTAGAATTCTGTATTGTAGGCTTTTTCTAATTCCCAAAAACAATCTTCTGCTCCGTTTTTAGCTTTGGAATCTGTGATAGCGCCTAAGCTCTTTTTAACCTTATCTACAAATTCTATTTTATTCTCTCTGGTCCCCAGTTCTGGTGGGATTGTGCAGATATCAGCCAATGATATATTGTTTTCTTTATCTACGTTAGCAAGGACTTCAACAGGATTATTAATTAATGCTAGGGATAATGCGTAGCGAACTTCTTTGGCAAAACCTAGGTGTATGCTTTGCGTTAATTTAAAAGCCAGTTTTATCCATTTACTATCACCAGTAGAAATGTTGTGAGTGATTTCTTGTTTGGCTCCTATTTCACCTAATTCTGCCACTACAGAATTGGTACCTCTATTCATAATTTCTTTATTAATATTTTCAGATGTTAAGGGCTGTGATAAAGCAAGTGCTGTATGACTGATAAACAGCATTGGAGATAATAAAGTTAAGGTTTTTATTAGCTTCATTAATATTTCCAGTATTTATAGTTGAATAAGCATCGTGATATTTGTGTCGGTTAATTAGAATATTTTATTTAAAACCCACACTAATGAGAATGAATATTCCAAAATATTATGTATGACAGTAATAAGTGTGGAATGTTCATTAAATACACTTGTTTTTTGTGTAAGAGTAATTCAATTAATATAAATTATCGAACTGATGATAGAAAGAGTTGGGAGCTGAAAAGCTCCCTTGGTTGATTAGATATTGAGATAATCAAGAATGCCTTGCGCGGCTTTACGCCCCTCGGCAATTGCGGTTACAACGAGATCTGAGCCACGAACAGCATCTCCACCAGCAAATATCTGCGGATTGCTAGTTTGAAAGGGAGTGTCTGAGTACTCTGGTGCGACAATGCGTCCTTGTTTATCCAAGGTTACTTGGTGATCACTTAGCCAGTTCATGGTATGTGGTTTAAAGCCAAATGCCATGATCACTGCATCGGCCTTAAGCAGGTGTTCCGAACCTGCGATAATTTCAGCTTGGCGGCGTCCATTCTCATCAGGTTGACCTAATTGAGTCCGTACCATTTTTATGCCACAAACTTGACCTGAATGGTTGATTTCAATCCTGACCGGTTGCAGATTAAACAGAAATTCTACACCTTCTTCCTTGGAATTTTTGACTTCACGCTGAGAGCCTGGCATGTTGATTTCGTCACGACGATAAGCACAGGTAACTGAAGCTGCTTTTTGGCGAATAGCCGTTCTGACACAATCCATTGCAGTATCGCCGCCGCCAAGCACCACGACCCGCTTACCTTGCATATTGATGAAAGGTTGCGATTGTAGGGCGGGATAACCCATCAAATGCCGGGTATTGGCAGTCAGAAATGGCAGAGCATCATAAACACCATCAGCATCTTCATTTGCCAGCCCCCCACGTATTGACTGATAGGTTCCTACACCAAGAAATACCGCATCAAACTGCTCAGTCAGTTCAGATAAGGCAATATCTTTGCCTATTTCAGTATTGAGCCGGAATTCAATTCCCATCTCAGAGAAAATTTCACGGCGGCGTATCATGACCTCTTTTTCCAGTTTAAACGCCGGTATGCCAAAGGTGAGTAATCCACCGATTTCCGGGTGACGATCAAAAACAACGGCTTGTACGCCATTACGAGTCAATACATCAGCACAAGCTAGCCCAGCAGGGCCTGCACCAATAATCGCAACCTGTTTGCCCGTTGGCTGAACTTGTGACATATCGGGCTTCCAGCCCATAGCAATCGCTTTATCATTGATGTAGCGTTCAATATTACCAATGGTTACTGCACCGAACTCATCATTCAGAGTGCAAGCGCCTTCACAAAGGCGATCCTGTGGACAAACACGACCACAAACTTCCGGCAGGCTGTTTGTTTGATGAGATAAATCAGCCGCTTCCATAATACGTCCTTCATTGGCAAGTTTAAGCCAATTGGGAATGTAGTTATGAACAGGACATTTCCATTCGCAATAAGGGTTACCACAAGAAAGGCAGCGATCAGCCTGTGTCTGTGCCTGATTTGCTGAAAATGGTTCATAGATTTCCACAAATTCTATTTTACGGATTTTCAGCGGCTTTTTAGGCGGATCGACGCGTTGTAAGTCGATAAACTGATATACATTCTGGCTCATCTTGGCTCCTTATTGCGCTTGAATTCGCAACTCTGCGGAAGAACGACTGCGATGTCCCAATAGGGCTTTCACATCACTGGATTTTGGTTTCACAAGCGCAAATTTGCTCAGCCACTGTTGCCAGTTAGCAAGAATATCTTCACCGCGTTGGGAGCCTGTCAGGTGGACGTGTTCAGTGATAAGCCCTCTCAAGTGCTCTTCGTGGATAGCTAAGGCATCTACTGCCAGTACTTCAACCAACTCTAGGTTAACCCGTTTGCGGAAATCATCATTTTCATCCAGGACATAAGCAAAGCCGCCGGTCATTCCTGCACCAAAATTTATTCCAGTGCGTCCGAGAATACAGACGATACCTCCTGTCATATATTCACAGCCGTTATCTCCGATACCTTCCACAACCGTGATAGCACCTGAATTACGAACGGCGAAGCGTTCTCCTGCTCGCCCGGCTGCAAACAGCTTGCCTCCGGTTGCACCGTAGAGACATGTGTTGCCAATGAGGGTTGCCTGATAGCTTTTGAAAGCAGAACCTACAGGAGGGTGTATGACAATGCGACCGCCAGCCATACCTTTACCGACATAATCATTGGCATCACCGATGAGTGTCAGCTCCAGACCGCCGGCATTCCAGACGCCAAAACTTTGACCGGCAGTACCATTGAAATGAATTTTTATGGGCGCCGCGGCGATCCCCTGATTACCATATCGAGCAGCGATAAAACCGGAAAGGGAAGCGCCCACTGAACGATCGGTATTACGGATATCGAAATAGAAAGTTTTACTTTGTTGCTTCTCAATATAGCTGGAAGCTTGAGCCAGTAAGTTTTTATTCATTGTTCCGTCGTCAAATGGCGGATTGCTTTCAGTGCAATATAAGGCTTTGCCCTGATGGGGGTCTGCGGTTGCCAAGAGCGGATCAAGATTGAGTTTGCTCTGTTTTGCTGAAATACCTTCCAGTACTTTCAACAGGTCAGTTCGGCCTATTAAATCAGTTAGATTTTTGACACCCAATGTAGCCATGATTTCTCTGGTTTCACGGGCGATGAAGCGGAAATAATTCATTACCCGTTCAGGTAATCCGTGGTAGTGGTCGCGACGTAATTTCTCATCCTGAGTGGCAACCCCGGTTGCACAATTATTAAGATGGCAAATACGCAGATATTTGCATCCAAGGGCAACCATTGGCCCAGTACCGAAACCGAAACTTTCAGCGCCAAGAATGGCCGCTTTAATAATATCTACGCCTGTTTTCAACCCGCCGTCAACTTGTAAGCGGATCTTATGACGTAATCCGTTAGCAACTAACGCTTGTTGGGTTTCCACCAGCCCCAATTCCCACGGGCATCCTGCATATTTCACTGATGATAATGGACTGGCGCCGGTACCGCCGTCATAGCCTGCGATAGTAATTAAATCGGCATAAGCTTTGGCAACGCCAGTGGCAACAGTACCAACACCGGGTTCTGAAACCAGTTTTACTGAGATCAGCGCATTGGGGTTGATCTGTTTTAGATCGAAAATCAACTGAGCCAAATCTTCAATAGAGTAAATATCGTGATGTGGTGGTGGAGAAATAAGTGTTACGCCGGGTACGGAATAACGCAGTTTTGCAATGTACGGTGTTACCTTATCACCCGGTAATTGCCCACCTTCTCCGGGTTTAGCACCTTGCGCGACTTTAATCTGAATCACATCAGCGTTGACCAGATAAGCAGGTGTCACACCAAACCGACCGGAAGCAACTTGTTTGATACGGGAAACCTTTTTTGTTCCATAACGTGCAGGATCTTCTCCACCTTCGCCGGAGTTGGAAAAACCACCTAGCGTATTCATAGCTTCAGCCAGAGCTTCGTGTGCTTCCGGGCTTAATGCTCCAATCGACATCGCTGCGGTATCAAAGCGTTTAAACAGCTCTTCGGCAGGTTCTACTTCTTCAATAGGTAGAGGTTCACCTTTTGTTTTTATCGCCAGCAAATCACGGATTGTGGTAATTGGACGCTGATTAACCAGACGAGAATATTTCAAGTAATCGTTATATTCGCCACTATGAACCGCAGACTGTAAAGTGCTTATAACATCTGGGTTATAAGCGTGATATTCGCCGTTATGAACATATTTCAGCAATCCGCCCTGATCGAGTGGTTGACGAGCAAGCCATGCACGTTTAGATAAGTTTTGCAGATCTTGCTCGAAATCGCTGAAATTAGCACCGCCAATTCGGCTGACGACGCCATTGAAGCAGAATTCAGTTAATTCGAAATGTAAGCCGACAGCTTCAAATAGTTTAGAGCAGCGATAGGAGGCGATAGTCGAGATGCCCATTTTCGACATGATTTTATATAACCCTTTATTGATACCATTGCGGTAGTTAAGCATGACATCAGCATAAGGTTTATTAATTGTGCCATTATCGACCATTTTGGCGAGGGATTCATAAGCCAGGTAGGGATAAATCGCTGTTGCACCAAATCCCAGTAGTACAGTGAAATGGTGTGGATCACGGGCACTCGCTGTTTCTACTATCAAGTTGGTATCACAGCGTAGGCTTTTTTCTACCAAACGGTGTTGAATAGCGCCAACAGCCATAGGAGCTGGTATAGGTAACTTCTCCGACGTAATGTTGCGGTCAGATAATACCAATAATACCGCACCATCTCTGGCGAGTTGTTCAGCCTGATCACACAATGCAAACAAGGCATTTTGCAGATTGGTTTCTTGTGGATTGAAAGTTAAGTCTAATTGTTCTGCGCGATAGTGTGGACTTTGCTGCGTTATTAATTGATGAAAGTCAGAGTAGAGCAGAATAGGAGATTTAAAACTTAATCGGTGTGCCTGTCCCTCTGCTTCACAAAATACGTTCATCTCCCGCCCGATGCAGGTGGTGAGAGACATAACATGTGCTTCGCGTAGTGGGTCGATTGGCGGATTAGTGACTTGAGCAAATTGCTGGCGGAAATAGTCATAAATAATCCGTGGGCGGCTGGAAAGGACGGCAAACGGCGTATCATCTCCCATTGAACCGGTTGCTTCCTGACCATTCTCTCCCAGGACACGGATGATTTGATCTAGCTCTTCGTTGCTGTAGGCAAATTGTTTGTGATAGACCGCTAAGGATTGATCGTTCAGATCCCGATGACCCGCTTGATCTTCCAGTAATTCTTCGAATGGGGTCAGACGCTTGACGTTTTTATCCATCCATTCTTTATAGGGATGGCGGCTTTTCAAGTCATTGTCTGTTTCTTCTGCATGAAGGATACGGCCTTGGCGGGTATCAATCACGATAAGTTCACCGGGACCAACTCGCCCTTTTTCCACCACTTCATCCGGTTGATAATCCCAGATACCGACTTCGGAAGCACAGGTGATCAACTTATCTTTGGTGATAACATAACGGGCTGGGCGCAAGCCATTACGATCCAGATTACAGGCAGCGTAGCGTCCATCTGACATAACGATACCCGCGGGGCCATCCCACGGTTCCATGTGCATAGAGTTGAAATCAAAAAAAGCCCGCAGATCTTCATCCATATCAGGATTGTTTTGCCATGCGGGAGGAACCAGCAATCGCATAGCACGGATTAAATCCATTCCGCCGTTGAGAAACAGTTCCAGCATATTATCCAGCGAGCTGGAATCTGACCCTGTTTCATTGACAAAAGGGGCCGCAGTGTGCAGATCGGGAATAAGCGGTGTCTTGAATTTATAGGATCTTGCTCGTGCCCACTGGCGGTTACCGGTGATGGTGTTTATTTCACCGTTATGGGCAAGATAGCGGAAAGGTTGTGCCAATGGCCAGCGCGGGACGGTATTGGTTGAAAAGCGTTGATGGAATAGGCAAATTGCCGATTCCAAACGTAAATCAGCCAGATCGGGATAGAAACGGGGCAAATCTGCCGCCATGCACAGCCCTTTATAGATAGTCACTAGGTTAGACAAACTGCAAACATAAAAGTCGCTGTCATTGATGCGTTTTTCTATTCGGCGGCGAGCAACGAACAAGCGGCGTTCTAAATCACGTGCACGCCAGCCAGCCGGAGCATTAACAAAAATCTGTTCAATATGAGGGAGGCTTGAAAGGGCTATTTCGCCCAGAATATCACTGTTGATGGGGACTTCACGCCAGCCAACGACTGACAGGGTTTCATTTTGTAGCTCTTGTTCGATGATTGCCCGGCAGTGTTGTGCAATCTGAGGATCTTGGCTGAGAAATAGCATACCGACGGCGTAATTGCGGGCTAAATGCCACTCTTGCTCCTGTGCGACCATCCGAAAAAAGCGGTCAGGTTTTTGCAACAATAAACCACAACCGTCACCGGTTTTGCCATCTGCCAGGATTGCCCCACGATGTTGCATTCTGGCTAGGGCATGGATAGCGGTACGTACTACTTTGTGGCTTGGCTCCCCTTCAATATGGGCTATCAGTCCAAAGCCACAGTTATCCTTTTCTTGAGATTTGTTATATAGCATAGTGTGAACCTCCCGAGGTTCTGTCCGACTCTCACAGAAACTCACAGACATTTGTGAGATTAATATTTTTTACTGGCGTCTGAATTGCGCCCTCAATCAACCACCACTTGTTTATTTGTGATAAACAGGTGGTGACTTAAATGATATTGTGTCACTGCATAATTATGGTTCAGATGAGAATCTGACAGATGATTTCCAGTGACTTTCCAAGTTAACTAGAAATATAAATCAGGTCAAATATCACCGGGATAAGGTCAGGACAGGTGATAAATAAAGTTAATACTATGATTTATAAGTAGAAAAATTAACATTAGTGTTGTGTGATATAGATCATGTTAGGATTTTAATGTGATTTATATCACTAATATTAGTGTAATATCTGTTTTGTATATGCTGTTAAACTTTTATTTATTAGATTTAAAATCTTACTAATGATAACTTTATGGAATTAATATGTATTTTTGTTTCTTTATGAGAATAAAGTTTTATCTTTTTGGGGTATTAAAAGAGTAAAAAAGAATTTTATGCTTATTTTATCAATGTGTTTGATTATTTATTCATGCTTGGATTGTGCGGAAAGACCGGCAGGAGTAAAAAGCCAGAATAATGTTTGGGAAGTCATAACTAAAACTATTAAATAATACTATTGTTTTACCAGGTCAACAATTTCTGTTATTCCTTCAACGAAGTGGCCGGTTTTTTACGGTATGATCCGGAATGGTCATATTTAACGGGAGTCTTTATGAAATGAAGCTGCTCAGGGGCCTGGCCCAATATTATGTTGATTTAATGATGAAATTGGGGCTAGTGCGCTTCTCATTACTGCTTGCATCTGCACTGGTCGTTCTTGCTATGGGTGTACAGATGGTAGTCACTTTTCTGCTTCAGGGAGGAGTGCAAAGTATTGATTTAGTTCGCTCAATATTTTTTGGTTTGTTGATTACACCTTGGGCTGTCTATTTTCTTTCGGTTGTTGTTGAACAGCTCGAAGAGTCCCGTCAGCGATTATCTAAATTAGTTGAAAAGTTGGAAGTTATGCGTCAGCGTGATCGGGAACTTAATCAGCAATTAAAAGACAACATTATTAAGCTTAATCAGGAGATCTCAGAAAGAGAAAAAGCTGAGCAGGCGCATCTGATATTGTTGGATAAACTCAAAGAAGAGATGAAACACCGTGAGCAGACGCAGATTGAATTGGAACAACAATCTGTATTGTTGAAATCTTTTCTCGATGCTTCTCCTGATTTGGTCTATTACCGTAATGAAAATAATGAGTTTTCTGGTTGTAACCGGGCGATGGAATTGCTGACGGGTAAAAGCCAGAAACAACTTGTCGGGCTGACGCCAAATGATGTTTATGACAAAGAGGTTGCTCGCAAGGTAATGAAAACCGATGAAAAAGTGTTCCGTCATAATGTTGCGCTCACTTATGAACAATGGCTAGTTTATCCCGATGGTCGAAAAGCCTGTTTTGAGCTTCGGAAAGTCCCTTTTTATGATCGGGTAGGAAAAAGACATGGGCTTATGGGATTTGGTCGCGATATAACGGAACGTAAGCGTTATCAGGACGCTTTGGAGAATGCAAGTAGGGATAAGACCACTTTTATCTCAACGATTAGCCATGAGCTTCGTACGCCTTTAAATGGCATTGTTGGTTTGAGCCGTATTCTGCTCGATACTGAGTTGACAGCTGAGCAAAATGACTATCTGAAAACGATTCATGTCAGTGCCATCACGCTTGGTAATATTTTCAATGACATTATTGAAATGGATAAAATTGAACGGCGTAAAGTGCAAATTGATAATCAGCCAATTGATTTTACCGGTTTTATATCCGATCTGGAAAACCTCTCTGGGCTGCTGGTGCAACCGAAAGATATTAAATTTGTAATGAACCCAGAACTGCCACTGCCTGCCAGAATCATGACAGATGGTACTCGTTTGCGCCAAATTCTGTGGAACTTGATTGGCAATGCGGTGAAATTTACGCAAAAAGGTGAGATTACTGTTCGAATCTGGTACGAAGAGGGAGAACGTTTGCTGTTTGAAGTCACAGATACGGGGATTGGTATCCCACATGATGAGCTGGAGAAGATTTTTGCGATGTATTATCAAGTGAAAGGCAGTCATGGTGGTTGTCCAGCAACGGGAACCGGTATTGGATTGGCGGTATCCAAACGTTTGGCTCAAAGTATGGGAGGGGATATTGTGGTGGAAAGTGAGCCGGGACAAGGTTCTCGATTTACACTGTCTATCATTGCACCGGCTATGGAGGAGAATCTTTTATGCAAAGAAGATACAGAAGATTATCCACTTCCAGCGTTGCATATCTTATTGGTAGAAGATATTGAGCTGAATGTGATTGTTGCTCGCTCTGTATTGGAGAAATTGGGTAACAGCGTGGAAGTCGCTATGAATGGTAAAGATGCGCTAGAAGTGTTTAAGCCAGGAGAGTTCGATCTGGTACTGCTTGATATTCAGCTACCCGATATGACCGGGTTAGATATCTCCCGGGAATTAAGTCAGCGATATGCCAAAAAGGATCTGCCCCCGCTGATTGCACTGACAGCAAATGTCTTAAAAGACAAAAAAGAGTATCTGGATGCAGGTATGAATGGTGTGTTGAGTAAGCCGCTTTCTGTGAATGCGTTAACCGCCATTATTGAACAATATTGGGGGGAACAGTCTGTGCATCATATGCAGCCGGAAGAAGAGGAGTCAGGATTGGTGAAAAAAGGTGAAGATTTACTTGATACAGAAATGCTTAACCAATACATCGAGCTCGTTGGGCCTCAATTGATTCGCAATAGTCTGAGTGTGTTTGAAAAGATGATGCCGGGTTACTTATCTGTTCTGGATTCAAACATGACAGCTAAAGACCAGAAAGGCATTACGGAGGAAGCGCATAAGATAAAAGGTGCTGCGGGATCGGTTGGATTGCGTCATTTACAGCAACTGGCCCAGCAGATTCAATCACCTGATTTACCTGCATGGTGGGATAATGTTCAGGAATGGGTTGATGAGTTAAAGCAAGAATGGAGAAACGATACGGAAATTTTGGGAGAATGGTTGACGGACGCTGAAAAAAAATAACCCCAACCGAGGTTGGGGTGCGCGAATACTGCGCCAACACCAGGGAAAACTTTTTACACGCCTATCTAATATTTGGTTGCGGCGAGTAAATGAGGAATTCTCCATACATCATACAAGTACCAACATAGCAAAGATAAGATTTTTTGTTACAAGATTCATTAAAATCTGTGATGAAGATTGGTGTTTAACCCCCTAAAGGGTTAAGCAATAATCTACTACAAATGGAGTGAGGTATGAAATCAGTTGCGGTTGTCTTAAGTGGATGTGGTGTATTCGATGGTAGCGAAATTCATGAGTCAGTATTAACTCTGCTTTCTTTAGACCGTTTAGGTGTTAAAACGAGCTTTTTTGCGCCTGACGAACCACAACTTCATGTTATTAATCATATTAACGGTGAAGAAATTGGCGAAGAACGTAACGTTCTACAGGAATCTGCCCGTATTTCAAGGGGAAAAATTAAGCCTTTATCACAAGCAAATGCCGATGAATTTGATGCCCTGATAATTCCTGGGGGATTTGGTGTTGCAAAGAATTTATGTGACTTTGCCGTTAAGACAGTTGATTGCGAAATAAATAAGGATTTATTAAGTTTGGTAAGGGCTATGCATAAGCAACATAAACCGATGGGATTTATGTGCATTGCGCCTGTTATGTTGCCAAAATTACTTAATAAACCGGTGAAACTAACGGTCGGCAATGATCCTGAAACGGTTGCTCAAGTAGAAGCAATGGGGGGTGTCCATATAGTTTGTGAGGTAAATGATGTTGTTGTTGATTTAGAAAACAAAATTGTGACAACACCAGCCTACATGCTTGCTGAATCTATTTCTCAGGCAGAAGTGGGAATTGATAAACTTGTCAGAAAAGTATTGGAAATGACTGAGTAACTGGATGCGAAATCCTTTTCAATTTTTATGGTACTGGCTTAAAAAAATCGTAATCTCAGTTACTATCTTATGGATAGTTTCTGTTGTTGCATTTTCATTTTTGCCAGTGCCTTTTTCTATGGTTATGGTTGAACGCCAGATTAGCGCTTGGTTATCAGTTAATTTTTCTTATGTATCTCATTCTAACTGGGTAGGGCAAGGACAAATATCGCCAAATATCGCATTGGCTGTTATTGCTGCGGAAGATCAAAAATTTCCACAGCATTGGGGATTTGACTTTGATGCTATCGAAAGTGTACTTGCGCGTAACCAAAATAATTCTGGAAGACTCAGAGGAGCTTCAACGATTTCTCAGCAAACGGCCAAAAATTTATTTTTGTGGGACGGACGTAGCTGGGTAAGAAAAGGGTTGGAAGCCGGGATGACCTTTGCTATTGAACTGGGATGGTCAAAAAGTAGAATTCTGACGGTTTACCTTAACGTAGCAGAATTTGGTGATGGCATTTTTGGTGTTGAAGAGGCATCTAAACGCTATTTTCATAAATCAGCCAGTAAATTGACGGCATCAGAAGCCGCTTTACTTGCTGCTGTATTGCCTAATCCACACCGCTATAAAGTTAACTCACCTTCGGCTTATGTCTTACAGCGTCAGCAATGGATTTTGCGGCAAATGCGGTTGTTGGGCGGGGTGAGTTATCTTGAAAAAAATGGGTTAATGAAAAGAAAAATGATTGAAGGAAGAATGAGAGGTTATTCAGTTTGACGTGGGATGATGAAAAGGGTAAAACGCCAGCGCCAAAAAATGACGCGGCCTGATACCTGAATGTTTGACCGATTTATCGTGTCATCACTTTCAATCAATATATTTAATTCAAATAAGTAAATGCGGTTGTTACCCGTTTAACACCGTTAGTTTCGCTGGCAATTTTCGCTGCGGCGTTACCCTCTTGTTTGGTCAGAATGCCCAGTAAAAAGACTTCGCCGTTTTCCGTAACGACTTTTATGTTAGAAGACTTAACCGAGTCACTAGCCAGGATTTTTGAGCGTACTTTAGTTGTAACCCAGGTATCCTTAGAAGCAGTACCTAATTCAACAGGTTTCCCCTGACGAATTTCATTGTAAACGGTGTGTGCTCCATCAACACGCGATGCGATCTGTTTAGCACGGTCTGAAAGGCTTGAGTCTGGGCTTTGACCTGTCAGTAAAACTTTTCCTTGATAGGCAGTGGTAATAATACGGGTTTGCTCTTTGAGCTGCTTATCTTTGTTAAGCGCATTACTAACACGGGCTTCGAGAGTACTATCGTCAACCTGTTGACCAATAGTTCGGGGATCGGTTGCGGTTTTAGTCGCTACGGCAGCAGAACTGACCACGACCGCACCAATACATCCTTGTAACATTACAGCAGCACAAATCGTAGCTAATAGGGAGAAAAATCGCATTATTGGCTCCTTAGTCATCCTGATGGGGAAAAAGTGTATTATCGATTAAGTCACATAAGCAGTTAACTGTTAGCATATGAACTTCTTGAATTCTGGTACTGCGATGAGATGGAATACGAATCTCTACGTCTTGTGGCCCGAGTAAGCCGGCAAGCTCACCACCATCATAGCCAGTAAGGGCGACAATTGTCATATCGCGGGTTACAGCGGCTTCAACGGCTTTGACAATATCACGGCTATTACCATGTGTAGAAATCGCTAATAACACATCGCCTGGCTGACCTAATGCCCGTACCTGTTTAGCATAAATTTCATCATGCTGTTTATTGCTTGAAATCGCAGTGATGACCACATTGTCTGCATTAAGTGACAATGCGGGCAGGCTTGGGCGCTCAGTTTCAAACCGGTTAATCATATTGGCAGCAAACCGTTGGGCAGTCGCTGCTGAGCCTCCATTACCACAGCAAAGGATTTTATTACCATTCAGTAATGACTGAACCATCATCATTGCCGCTCGCGAGATAGCATCAGGTAATGCTTCTGCGGCTGCAATCTGAGTTTGAATACTTTCTGTAAAACAGACTTTAATTCTATCCAGCACGTTTATAACCTACTCAGTATCATTTTAACGAGTAAACTCATTTTGATTGAAGGCATTTTGCAACCATTCAAATTGTTGACCAGTAATAGCACAAATATCAAAGCGACAAGAAGAGGTTTCAAAACATTCACCTCGTTGAAACAGCCATACTGCGGCAGCGTGTAATAATTTTTTACGCTTGCTACGGGTGATTGTCACCAATGCATCTCCATATTGTCCTGATTTGCGAAAACGGACTTCAATAAAGACCCAAGTTTGCTTGTCTTTCATAATCAGGTCAATTTCACCACCGTGAACTTTCACATTTGCGGCGATAAAAGATAATCCTTGTTTTTGTAAAAACAACTTTGCCTGCGCTTCATAGTTGCGTCCTAGCAGATAACTTGTCAGCTTTTTTATTTTCATCCTGCTTTTTTATTTTCATTCTGAAATGAGTCATTTGAATTGAAAGGCCGCTTGGTAGCAAGCGGCAAGTTGCTAAATAGCCGTGATTTGGCCTTGATGATATTGCATCCATGAGAGCTGTCGGAAAATGGTGCAGTTTTCTTGAACAGACAGCACCCCGGAAGCACCATTGAGTTGGAAATCACTTTGAAGCTGAACTTGACTGAATTGATTTGCTAATGACCAGGCATCAATACCCATAGCATAAAGGCGCATCAAAGAGTAATCATTTGTAAATTTACTGGCTGCTTGCTGCATCAGTGACAAGTTAGCACCGGCGATTAAGGGAATGTCACTGAATTGCATTCCCTCCATCTCCAGGCGGAAATCGGGACCAACGCCAGCCTGATTACTGCGGGAACTTGCGTAAAGGGCGGGCTTATCGCGGGAGCTGATTGCCATATCAATCATTGTCTTAATTAGCGTCAGTTCATCCAGGGTAGAAACAATGTAAACTGCATCCACTGAGCCGCCAGTAGAAGTAGGAACGACATCGGTGTTTATCTGGGGGATTTCCAGATCACCAATAGCGATTGATGTAGGTTGATTGCTTGTGACATTGACGGCTGTTCCGGTCAAGCGAATACCGGTACCTCTATTAATTAATTGTTTCAGTTCGGCGGAAGAGCCAAAAGTTTGTTGCAGAACAGCATGTCCCCCTTGTTTTTGCCATTCCTGTGCAAAGGCTTTGGCAATGCGATCACCAAAAGTCCCTCTGGGGACCAAAATCAGAGGATTCTGTTTCTGTTGCTGCCAAATATGTTCCGCAGCATTTTTCGCTTCATCTTCTGGTGACAAAGAAAAATAGCAGATATTAGAGTGTGGTTGAGCATTGTCTAACTCGTTTAGTACTAGCATGTTTAATGCAGTATCTATCTGAACGAGTTTAACCACATCTGGCTTAAGTAACGGCCCGACAACTAAATTCACACCATCCTGCTTAGCCTGAATGAATAAGTTTTCCAATGGCTGGCTGGCTGTGTCATAGATTTTGACCTGTTGTGTGTTAATTGGTGCATTGGCTATGACAGGTGTTGTTTGAGTGGTTGGTCTTGCTGAGTCTATGATCGCCACTTCACTAGGGGACATATCGGTAGAAACCATGCTATCTGACGCGCTATCGTTGTCTGCTATAGATAAATTTTCCGGGTTTTCTGTTGGTAATGATGGACTGGGTAAACCGGCCTGAGCATCAAGAAAACCTTGGCGAATGGCTTCACCGAATACTTTTGCTTGACCACTTAATGGCAGGAACAGAGCAATACGGATATTCGTATCTTGCTGTTGGATGGCTGCCTGTTGTAACTGAGTTGGGAGTGACTGTGCGGCAGGGTTTTGTGGATAACGAATTTTCCAGTCACGGATAGCTGCCTGTAGTTTGTCGGAGTCCTGTTTGTTATCCTGATAGGCACTGAGTAAGTCCAGCCAGCCTTGCAGAACATTTTCATCAGCGTTGATGACCAATCCACGGCGCTCTTGTGGTGAAAGACGGGTCAGCATTTGCCAGGTATCATCAATATTTTTTTGACGAGCCGCACTTTCTTTCACAAGTGGTTCCTGAGCGATATAAGCACGGATGACATCAAGAGAAGGTTCGCCATGGGCGGCATCAATGATGGATTGATAACGGGCGATTTCTGTACTGATTTTGTCCTGAGTTTGCGAAGGTTGTCGCCCCTGTTGATCAGGTACGGTACATCCTGCGATGATCATGACTGCCAGCATAGCTGAACAGACTAAACCAGTTTTGATACGCACAAAAATTGAGGAAAGCATACTGTATCCAGCGATGTTTTTTTCAAAGATGCTCAATTTTAAATCGGCCATTCGGATGAAACAATGAATCAACCTAATCGAGCAGTGGTTACGACATCCACGCTATATGTTGTACCAACCCCCATTGGAAACCTGGGTGATATCACTCAGCGTGCGCTTGAAGTTCTTGAGCATGTCGATCTGATTGCAGCCGAAGATACGCGACATACTGGCTTGTTGCTTCAACATTTTGCCATTAATGCACGCATGTTCGCACTTCATGATCATAATGAACAGCAGAAAGCAGATCAATTAATTACAAAACTCCAACAAGGGCAAAGTATTGCATTAGTCTCTGATGCAGGAACGCCCTTGATTAATGATCCTGGTTATCATGTGGTTCGCCGTTGCCGTGAAGCTGGTATTCATGTTGTCCCACTTCCAGGGCCTTGTGCGGCGATAACCGCCTTGTCTGCTGCTGGTCTGCCATCAGATCGTTTCTGTTACGAAGGATTTCTGCCCGCAAAGCGTAAAAGTCGGACAGATACTTTACGGGCTTTGCAACAGGAGCCACGCACATTAATTTTTTATGAATCCACTCATCGTCTGATCGAAAGTTTAGAAGATATGGTTGAGGTGTGGGGAACTGAGCGTTACATCGTTTTGGCACGGGAATTAACAAAAACTTGGGAATCCATTCAAGGGATGCCAGTAGGTGAACTTTTGGCGTGGGTTAAGGAAGATGAAACCCGTCGCCGTGGTGAAATGGTATTGATCGTTGAAGGTTATAAAAAACCGGATGACGATGTTTTGCCTCCAGAGGCATTAAGAACACTGGCGCTTCTTCAACAAGAACTGCCATTGAAAAAAGCAGCGGCATTGGCGGCAGAGATTCATGGTGTGAAGAAAAATGCGCTTTATCGTCATGGGTTGGGACAGAACGAAGAATAATGGCAATTGCTGATAAACAGGGCAGATAATCAGTAAACGCCTATACATCGTTGGACAAACCTCTTATAATCCGCCGCGGAGTTGACTAGACAGTCGCTGCTTTACCATTAATCCTTTGGACGATGGGTAGAGGAGAGGAAAGTCCGGGCTCCACAGGGCAGGGTGCCAGATAACGTCTGGGGGGTGAAAGCCCACGACCAGTGCAACAGAGAGCAAACCGCCGATGGCCTATTTAATGTAGGATCAGGTAAGGGTGAAAGGGTGCGGTAAGAGCGCACCGCACGGCTGGTAACAGTCCGTGGCACGGTAAACTCCACCCGGAGCAAGGCCAAATAGGGGTTCATTAGGTACGGCCCGTATCGAACCCGGGTAGGCTGCTTGAGCCAGTGCGTAAGTGCTGGCCTAGATGAATGATTGTCCACGACAGAACCCGGCTTATCGGTCAACTTCACAAATTTAGCCCCGTTAGATTGGAATCTGACGGGGCTTTCACTTTTTTAAGCAGCCAGATCAATTAACAGCCCCTGGAATTCCGTATCTGCTTTTAAAACCAGACGACTTTCTTCATGAATAAAAGCGCCATCTCCGCATTTAATTAAATTGTTATCCTTAGAATTGCCTCTTATTTTTATATTTCCGTTTAGGGATTGCAGATAGGCATTTTTTCCCTTCAATTGCAGATGATGAGATTGATTTTTATTAAGGAAAATATAATTTACCCACACTTGCTGACGTAATTGCATACTGCCATCTTCTGCGGTTGGAGAAGCTAGCATAGCCAATGGTTGTTCTGGTAATTCCATTCGTTGCAATGGTAAGCTTTCCTGCTGAGGAAAGGCATTCAGCCAAAGCTGCAAGCGCGTCAGTGGCTTATTAGTACTGGCATTATGTTCACTGTAGCTGATGCCTTGACGGGCAGAAAATAGCAAACATTCTCCCTTGCGCGCTCTGATGTAGTTGCCTTCGCTGTCACGGTATTCTGCTTCACCTTGTAGAATAATATTCAATATATCCACGTGTGGATAGGATTTAGGTTGGAAAGCGGCTTTGGGGGCGATGACTTCTTGATTGAGTACACGTAGCGCGCCATAACCTAAAAACTTTGGGTCAAAATAGTGACCAAATGAAAATGTATAACGAGCCTGTAGCCAACCATAGTCAGCTTTCCCACATTGTTTTGCTGTTCTATTTATAATCATGATGGTGGTTACCTTAAAAAAACACACACTAAGGATAGTAATTATCTGGACGGCGAAATGTTAGCCAGTTAATCTGGTCAGCATATTCAAATTTCCTGATTGAGAAAAATATGAGCAAAGAACGAGCGCTTACACTGGAATCTCTCCGGGTCATGGATGCGATTGACCGGCGGGGAAGTTTTGCTGCGGCCGCTGATGAGCTTGGTCGTGTTCCTTCTGCACTTAGCTATACGATGCAAAAATTAGAAGAGGAGCTGGATGTGGTGCTGTTTGACCGTTCGGGTCACAGAACTAAATTCACCAATGTCGGTCGCATGTTGCTTGAGCGTGGACGTCAATTGCTTGAAGCTGCTGATAAATTAACGGCTGATGCAGAAGCGTTAGCGAGAGGCTGGGAAACTCACCTGACAATTGTTTGTGAAGCGTTGGTTCCTGCTTCTTCATTATTCCCGTTAGTAGGTAAGCTTGCTCAAAAATCGAATACTCAGCTCTCTTTATTGACTGAGGTTTTGGCTGGTGCATGGGAGAGGTTGGAAACTGGTCGGACGGATATTGTTATTGCACCAGATATGCATTTTCGCGCATCGGCAGAAATTAATTCACGTCAGCTTTACAGCATTACCAATGTTTATGTCGCTAGCCCTGATCACCCTATACATCAGGAGCCAGAGCCTTTGTCCGATGTCACGAGGGTGAAGTATCGTGGTATTGCTGTGGCGGATACAGCGAGGGAGCGCCCGGTATTGACGGTTCAATTGTTAGATAAACAACAGCGTTTGACAGTCAGTTCTCTGGAAGATAAACGCCGTGCTCTCTTGGCTGGGTTGGGCGTTGCTACCATGCCTTATCCTATGGTGGAACAAGATATTGCAGAGGGTCGTTTACGGGTGATTAGTTCTGAATATAGCCATGACACAAATGTCATTATGGCATGGCGACGAGACAGCATGGGGGAAGCTAAGTCTTGGTGTTTGCGGGAAATCCCTAAATTGTTTGTTAGTCGGTAAGTAGAAGCGATGTGAGCAATCAAATTAGAAGACAGGCTGAAAAAAACATGATTCGATGATTGCTTAACCTGTGTCTTCCTGTGCCCTTAATTTGATTGCCGAAAGAGCTTGGCGGCTTTGCTACCAAGCTCTTTTTGAGCAGAGTTGTCATCACTGGTAGGTGTAAATTTTGTGATCTCTATTCGCTGAATATTGATGGTTCTATTTTTTTGGTGCCAGACAGTGATAAAAACAGGGAGACTTTCGTATTTATTAATAACACCAGAACGGCTTTTCCCTAGGTCAGAATGGTTGTCCTGATGTCAATATATTCTTATAGGGTTGTTGTCTCTATTATTGTGTATCTTTTCTTTAGTCAATGGCAACAAATAGGACAGGCCATAGTGCATTTTTCTTTGGCAAGAAAGATGCTATTATAGCAACTACCTGACTTTCTGAAAAATTGTACTTATCAGCCGAATCTGTCTCCATTTATTATTTTTAGCCAAAATGATTTTTTGCCATATGATATTGTTTGAGAAGATCATCGGTATTATCGTATGTGACAGAACAGCTACTTATGTTAATTGTTGTGTTATGTTTAGCATTGTCTTTGCTCTTTCTTTTATAATCTTTTATTTGTAGTCTCCAACGTATTCCTAATACCCCAATTCCATCGCTTGAGTATTTGTCTTCATAGAAATTATCTATTAGTAAAATAAATTTAAATAATTATATTGTGATAGAGCTTAATATAATCAATAAATACAGTGTTGCTATTATTAATTTATGGTGTGATGATAATTCGTTTTTGCGTTTTTAACTATATTTTACATGATCTTATTTTTGTGATTAAAAAATTTAATTGGATTAAATAATCTTTAAATATATTTAAGTTAATTGTTGTTTATTTAAATTAGCATTGTGGATTTTAATAGAATTTACACTGCGAATTCTATACTCTTTATATTAAATTATTAAGAGTTATCTTAATGTGTTAATTTATTATCGAGCATGGATTTAATTATTTCTTGCCGAGAGGTGAGATGATTATTTATTTTGATGAAATAACTATTTTATCAGAGTCACTGTGATTCAATAGAAGTTTAGCTTATTGATTAAAGTGAGCCGAAAGATCTTTGGGATCTTTCGGCTTGCTATTTACCTTTAGGCTGAATATTGGATATCTGGCTGATAAAATCCTTGAGCGAGAGTGAGGTTTTGATCGTTTCACCTTCTACCTGAAAACTGTTATTTTTCAGATTCAGAACAGCCACAGCAGAATATTACCAGTTTCTCTTCATCAGACGATCGATACTGAATTTACCTGGACCTGTGATAGACAGTAACAGATAACCTCCTCCGATAGTCAGGTTCTTAAGAAACATAGTCTGGTTCATCCCTTCAGCAAAATTGCTGTGGAAGAGCACGGCAGTCAGGACACAGAAACCAAAGGTAAATAACGCGGTGGTGCGAGTTAAGAAACCAAATAGAACTGCCAGACCACCACCCAATTCAAGTAAGATTGTCAGTGGTAATAGAAAGCCAGGGACGCCCATAGCATTCATATATTGTTGAGTACCCGCGTAGGAATCACCTAATTTTCCATAACCTGCAACGATAAACAGAATCGGCATCAAAATGCGAGCCAGTAGTAGGGCACTATCTTCAAATTTTTTCATTAACAACTCCTAAAACGCAGAGAAATAATAATAGTTTTTTTGATGATTAACTTGTACTAACTCGAAATAGCACGATTTGCTAATCATTAACGGATGGAATGTATACTAAAGGTAGGTGAGCTTAGTTGTAAGCAAGGATTATTAACAATTTTATACAAAGTTTTTGAATGTAGGTAACTAAAGTTATCATCAATGAGATATATTATGAAGAATTATTTCCATTTCAATATTCGAATGATGTGGCGCGACAAACGATAAAATTTCATAGGATGACGCAGGCTATATAAAGAGATAGCGTGGATTGCGGGTCGCAGATAGGGTTTTAATGACAAAAGCTTTTGCCAGCTTTTGTCATAAGGTTCAGTAAAGCTCTTCCAGAGCTGTGTATTGTTGGAAAGTTCAAGTCGCTGTAGCTGGATATTTCTGATTAGTTGCTGTTTTTTAAGCTTTTTTTCCTGACGTTGTTTACTCATTACTGTGATCCTCCAACATTTCTCTATCTATCTTTAATTGCTCGCGAGTTGCACTAAGTAATGTTGAATTTCGCGCTTTCCTGATGGTCCATATAAGGCCAATAAGCGCCAGAATGAGTAGTGTGCTAGTGGTACTAGCTAATACAATAAAGCGCCAGCTAGGATCGATAGCCCAAAAAATCATAACAAGCAGACACATGAGGCCGAAAGCGGTAAGCAGTAGTGTCAGACTGGCTATGACTATTAGCTGTATCAAAGTGGCTTTTTCTTTTTCCAACTCCAGAACGATCAATTGCAAACGAGTTTCTACTATCTCGATAACAACAGCGGCAATGCGTTGGAGAATGTCAAGGACCCCTTTACCGGGGCCTTGAGATTTGGATGAGTTGATCATATTAGCGTTTAGCTAACACTACACCTAATATGGCACCGACAACAGTACCAATACCGATGCTTACCCAGGGCTTATCGTGAACGTAGACATCAGCACGACCCGCCATATCTTTTGTTTTCTTAACAACCATATCACTGGCATTACTGAGTTTAAAACGAGTATCTTTGATGACTTCCTCTACTTTGCCGCGAAGTTCTTCCAGCTCGACTTTGGATTTATCACCAGAGCTTTTGATTACTTCTTCCAGTGTATCTGCGAGTGATTTTAGTTCAACGTGTAGATCTTCAGTAGTTTTGATCTTTGACATGTAGATTACTCCTCAATGTAAGGTGTGTGTATTTGACTTAGTCAGTTGCTTTTCCTAATGCCGGAAAAGACTATCACTAAATATAGCTTATATTTTGGAAGGTGAATAAAAAACATTAGCGTTATTTCACTATTCTGCTGCAAACGATACTTTCATCTGCAGCAGGGAGGGATATTGGATTTTATTGGAATTAATTACTTTTTTTGAGGGGGTTGGCAAGTTTTTTTACGCCATACAACTAACAAACTGCCGCTAAAACCAATAATGAGTAAAGCAAGTGGCAGTAATATCAGGAAATTCATTACCAAGTCTTCATATTGACGGAAAATGGGGGTCTTACCAAATGCATAACCTAAAGAAGTAAGGATAATGACCCACAGGAAGCCACTGAGCCAGTTAAAAAACTGGAAACGACTGTTTTGTAGACCTGTCAGTCCTGCAAGTGTTGGTAAGAGGGTTCTGACAAATGCGAGGAAGCGGCCAAGAAGTAAAGCTGATAGGCCGTGGCGGTGAAAAAGATTGTAAGCTCTTTGGTGATAATAAGCTGGAAGGTGAGAGAGCCAGCCTTGTACTGTCTTGGTATTTCCTAACCATTTTCCTTGGAGATAACCAATCCAACAACCTAAGCTTGCTCCGGCAGTTAATACTACAATCGTTAGGGGGAAACTCATTGCACCTTTGGCAATCAATACGCCAACTAGTATAAGCAGGCTGTCTCCTGGTAAAAATGCAGCAGGAAGGAGGCCATTTTCAAGGAAGAGAATCAAGAATAGCATGATGTAAATGGCCCATAATAGGGATGGGTTGGCCAGAGTTTCATAATCCTGGTACCAAAGTGCATATATAAGTTCTTTTACTATTTCCATCAGGTGTTCCTAAAATGCCTTTGTTCGTTCATCCTGAAAGCATGAGGCTAAACCGATTAAATTACATCCTATTTTACGTTATTTGGTTGGTTTTCATGCCTTTTCACCGTTGAAAAAGGCAAATGACGCAGCCTGCGCCACTGTAACAAAATCAGGGGTGACTAAACAGAAAATTTTGGTGATCAATTGAACGTTCATTAAAATAGGATAAGAAATGGGTCTATGAGGTTGGATGAATTGCGTTTGTTCCTACTGTTTTTATTGTCATTTTTTTATTTTTTCAGTGGTAGATTGATTCTTGTCTGAATTTGATTTATTTTTCACCGCAGCAAAGGGGAGTAACTTCCTTGCCGGTTTATCGTCATTACGATGCAACAGCATCCGGTAGCCGGGCAACCTTGAACTTATACCTGATGGTACATTTTCTGTGTTGTAAGTGAGACCTTGCCAGAAGGCGAGGGTTGCTTGCAATACATCCATCTCCACGATGTGGGGAAGAAATATAGCAGCGGCTGGCGTCTTCTGAGACTTCAGCCGTTTTTGTTTGTGAGAGAAAGAAAATGAACTCTGTGGGTAGCCCTCTTTTATGGGGAAGTTTTGCTGTCTTAATTACGATTATGTTGTTGCTGGATCTATCCTTACAGGGGCGTAAGAAAGAGCAGGCAATGTCATTTCGTCAAGCTGCTGTCTGGAGTGTGATCTGGATAAGTTTATCGCTCTTATTTGCATTAGGATTATGGTGGTATTGCAGAGAAACCGCAGGGGAAGTTGTTGCCAATAGTCAGACAATGGCTTTCCTTACTGGGTATTTACTTGAGAAAGCACTTGCTGTTGATAATGTGTTTGTTTGGCTGATGTTATTTAGCTATTTTGCTATTCCGGCAAATTTGCAACGTCGGGTGCTCATTTACGGTGTCTTAGGCGCAATTGTGTTGCGTACCGTGATGATCTTTGCAGGGAGCTGGTTGGTTTCTCAATTCAGTTGGATACTCTATTTGTTCGGCATCTTTCTGCTGGTTACCGGCGTTAAGATGGCGTTGGCGAAAGAGGATGATTCCCCGATAGGCGATAAACCTTTTGTCCGTTGGCTAAAAGCGCATATTCGCATCACTGATAATCTTCACGGAGAACGTTTCTTTGTGAAAGAAAAGGGGTTGTTATATGCGACTCCACTAATCTTGGTCCTGATTCTGGTTGAAATTAGTGACGTTATTTTTGCGGTAGACAGTATTCCTGCTATTTTTGCTGTGACTACAGATCCTTTTATTGTTTTGACCTCTAATCTTTTCGCTATCTTAGGATTACGTGCGATGTATTTTCTGCTGGCAGGGGTGGCAGAGAAATTTACAATGCTGAAATATGGTTTATCAGTCATTCTGGTATTTATCGGTATGAAAATGCTAATAATGGATTTTTGTCATATTCCTATGGGGATTTCTCTGGGAACTGTAGCGAGTATTTTGACAATAACAATGATTATTAATGTTTGGGTAAATAAATACAGAACTAAAGAGATACAGTAATTAGATAACTATTTTTTAACAGATAACCATATCTTTCTTGAATGGGGAGATATGGTTTCTTATTGTCTTAAATTGCTGCGAAATGGTTAAACATAAAAACAAATAATTGTGTTTTGTAAATGTGTAAATTGCCGTTTTGATCACACAAATGTGAATGTATTGTTAATAAGTGCTGGCGAGGTTGTATATTTTAACTATCGTAGCTTTTCACTACTCTTGGTTTCCCTATACTGAAGAAACAAACACAAAAAATATAGGCTTAACAGAACTGTTAATAAAATGGATCAGCTATGGAAAAACAAAAACGTGGCTTCGTGCATTACATTGTACAAGGGAGCCTGGTTAAACAAATTTTGATAGGTTTAATTGCAGGGATACTGTTAGCGTGGTTGACACCTTCGGTTGCCAAATCAGTCAGTTTACTTGGGACGTTGTTTGTTGGCGCCTTGAAAGCAGTAGCCCCGGTATTGGTATGGATTCTGGTCATGTCTTCTATTGCTAACCATAAAAAAGGCCAAAAAACCAATATTCGTCCAATCCTTATCCTCTATATCTTGGGTACATTTTTTGCTGCTCTGGTTGCCGTAGTCGGTAGCTTTATGTTCCCGTTACAACTGGTGCTAGCTGTCAATGATGCTCAAATGTCTCCGCCTGAAAACATTATGGAGGTGATTAAAGGGTTACTGGTTAATGTTGTCGCTAATCCAGTAAACGCGTTACTGAACGGTAACTATATCGGTATCCTTGCTTGGGCTATTGGTTTGGGTATCGCCCTGCGTCATGCAACGGATTCAACTAAGTCTCTAATTCATGACATGTCTGAGGCGGTTACTCAGGTTGTTCGCGTGGTCATTCGTCTTGCACCGATTGGTATTTTTGGTCTGGTGTCTGCAACAATTGCAGAAACGGGATTTGGTGCCTTACTGGGATATGTTCAACTGCTGGTTGTATTACTGGGTTGTATGTTGGTTATGGCACTCATTGTAAATCCGTTGATTGTTTACTGGAAAATTCGTCGTAATCCTTATCCGCTGGTATTTGCTTGCCTGCGTGAAAGTGGTGTAACTGCATTTTTCACTCGCAGTTCGGCTGCAAATATTCCAGTGAATATGGCGATGTGCCGCCGTATGAATCTGCATGAAGATACTTATTCAGTTTCTATTCCATTAGGCGCAACTATCAATATGGAAGGCGCTGCGGTGACCATCACGGTATTGACTCTGGCTGCGGTCAATACGCTAGGTATATCGGTTGATTTGCCTACAGCATTTCTACTGAGTGTGGTTGCTGCAATTTGTGCCTGTGGTGCTTCTGGTGTGGCTGGGGGATCGTTATTGTTGATCCCTTTAGCGTGTAGCATGTTTGGGATTTCCAATGAGATGGCTATGCAGGTTGTGGCAGTTGGTTTGATTATTGGTGTATTACAGGATTCCGCGGAAACGAGTCTGAACTCTTCTACCGATGTATTGTTCACTGCCGCTGTTTGTCAGGCTGAGGATGATCGTCTGGCATCGGATCAACTAACTCAACGTAATTAATTGATTGAAGTATTTTGGTTTAAAAAAAGATTAGGTAAGAAAGAGTAAAATATCCGCGCCAGGAAGGCGCGGTTTGAGGATTTACTCTGTTTTTACGGCCTGTCTATGACCGTCATTATTTATCATCAAATTTTAAGGCCTAACCGAGTACCTTGATCGATAGCCCGTCGGGCATCCAATTCCGTTGCAACATCTGCCCCACCAATAAGATGCACTGTTTTTCCCGCTTGCTGTAACGGTTGATATAATTCTCTCAGTGGCTCTTGTCCGGCACAAATAACGATATTATCTACGGCAAGGCAGCGCTGTTCACCATTGCTGCTAATATGTAATCCCTGATCATCTATTTTCAAATATTGCATATTGTTGAGCATTTTCACACCACGCAGGTGTAGATTGGTTCTGTGTATCCAACCTGTTGTTTTACCTAGTCCTTCACCAACCTTTGTCGGCTTACGTTGCAATAAATAAATTTTCCGGGGAGAAGATTCCGGTTTGGGGCCTTGAGGGGATAAACCACCACGATGTGTCAGATTATGGTCAATACCCCACTCTTCACTGAAAGCGGTGCTATCAAGGCTAGAACTTTTTCCTGGTTGACTCAGATATTCTGCGGTATCAAAACCGATGCCACCTGCGCCAATGATAGCGACACGTTGACCGACATTTTTCTTATCTCTTAATACATCTAAGTAGCTCAGTACCTTTTCGTGATGGATACCATCAATTGTGAGTTGGCGAGGCGCAATGCCGCTGGCGATAATTACTTCATCGAAATCAGAGAGTGCTTCGGTTGTGGCAGTCTGGTTCAACCGTACATCAACATGATGGATTGCTAACTGACGCTGAAAATAACGCAGTGTTTCATGAAATTCTTCTTTACCTGGGATCTGTTTGGCAATATTAAATTGTCCGCCAATCTGTCCGTCTCGTTCAAACAGAGTGACATGATGACCACGACTGGCAGCGGTCACCGCGAATGACAATCCGGCAGGTCCGGCACCGACAACCGCCAGTTTTTTCGGTGTGGTGATTGGTTCGGCGGCCATTTCTGTTTCGTGGCAGGCGCGGGGATTAACTAAACAAGAGGCTATTTCACCGACAAAAATCTGATCCAGACATGCCTGATTACAGCCAATACAAGTGTTAATCTCATCGGCCCGTCCTTGTTGGGCTTTCATAACAAATTCAGCATCAGCCAGAAAAGGTCGTGCCATAGAAACCATATCGGCACAACCTTGTGCTAGCACTTGCTCTGCAATGTTGGGATCATTAATTCTGTTTGTTGTGATCAGTGGAATAGAAACTTTCCCCATTAGCTTTTGCGTTACCCAACTGAATCCGGCGCGGGGAACCATAGTGGCAATCGTTGGAATTCGAGCTTCATGCCAGCCGATACCGGTATTGATAATAGATGCTCCCGCTTGCTCAATAGCAACAGCGAGTTGCTCGATTTCTTGCCAATTAGAACCATCCTCGACTAAATCCAACATCGAAAGCCGGTAGATTAGAATAAATTCTTTTCCTGTTGCTTGACGGACGGCTTTAACAACCTCCACGGCAAAGCGCATTCGATTTTCAAAACTTCCTCCCCATTTATCTTGGCGGTGGTTGGTGCGAGTAGTCAGGAACTGGTTAATCAGATAACCTTCAGAACCCATGATTTCTACGCCATCATAACCTGCTTGTTGCGCCAGTTGTGCACAATGAGCGAAGTCAGCAATGGTTTGCTGAATGTCCTCTTCTGTCATTTCACGAGGCATGAATGGATTAATTGGTGCTTGAATGGCAGTAGGGGCGACAAGGTGAGGTTGATAGCTGTAACGGCCGGTATGTAAGATTTGCATTGCAATTTTTCCACCAGCCTGATGAACTGCGTCTGTAATAACTTTATGGTGAATAAGATCTTTTTCATCTACCAGGAATGCAGTGCCTTTCCCTATAACACCTTGTTTGTTTGGCGAAATGCCGCCTGTGACAATCAATGCCACGCCTCCGGCTGCCCGTTCAGCGTAAAAGCGGGCAAGCCTCTGGGCGCGGTCGGGATGTTCCTCTAGCCCAATGTGCATTGATCCCATCAAAATGCGGTTTTTTAGTGTGGTGAACCCCAAGTCTAGAGGGGCGAACAGGTGAGGATAATGGCTCATTGCAATCTCCATCGGGTGTTTGTCAATCATAACCAGATTATTATTGTGTTTTAAACCACGGAACAAAACGCCAGGTGGTCGGATGAGTAATGGTTCAAATTTAGATGGAATAAGGTCAATTGGGAAAAAAATGTTAAATGAATGTGATGAAGGTCATGAAATCAGGTTTTGTCATAGAGTTAGTGAAAATAATCTGAATGCAAAAGTTGTTGATGTACTCTTTGTTGATTGGTTCTAGAAAGGTTAAATAGATCACACTGTGGGCCATAATCGATTTCAGTCGTTCACTTTCCCAGATAGTCCGTAGCATGGTTTTGTATTCTTACATGGAGAGAATAGAGTGACTGTTCCCCGCCGTAAAAAACGGTGAGGCTTCCCACTTCTCAGGCCGCAACCGTCGATGCAACGGATTTACGCTGGCCTCAAAGCCCTTTGGGCTTTTCGCCTGATATCCCCGTCTGCACTGGGCAAGGGTTTACGGCGGTTTTTGCTAATTCAGTCAGGCGATTTGTTTACCCAGTTTTAGTATTTTTTTCTGAATGATGCGACAGCCACCTGAGATGTTAAAAGTGCGGATTTTGCTTTAATAGGGGGTTGATTTTCCATATATTAATTCGATTCCGGTTTTGATTCCGGAATAGGGTGAGTTCTTCTATTCTGACTTAATTTATAACATCAGTGGTTATTATGAAAAAACAGATAACTGAATGGGTAACTTTGGCAGGAAAAGGGGTGACTTTAGAACCTCTGACACATCAACGGCACGATGAATTTTTACAAGCAATTGAAGAGGGTGAATTGCATAAATTGTGGTACACCCGTGTTCCTTCACCGGCTGAGCTGAGTAGCGAGATTGAGCGTCGTTTATTGCTACATAAAAAAGGTACTATGCTGCCTTTTGCGATTGTTGATCATCGAACAAGTAAAGCGGTTGGCATGACCACGTATATGAATATTGATTCTGATGTCCGCCGGGTGGAAATCGGCTATACTTGGTATGCATGTTCTGTTCAGCGGACACATGTTAATACGGAAGCGAAATATCTCCTATTGAAATACGCTTTTGAAGAATTAGGGTGTATTGCAGTGGAGTTTCGCACTCATTTTTTTAATCATCAGAGTCGAAAAGCGATAGAACGACTGGGTGCAAAACTTGATGGAATTCTGCGTAGTCATGGTGTATCTAAAGATGGCAGTATCAGGGATACCTGTGTTTACAGCATTATCAGTGGTGAATGGCCTGCGGTTAAAATACATCTTGAATGGCTGATGGTTAAACCGAGATAAGAGTCATCTCAAAAATTAGGCCGTCCTGTGAAAGGTTGCGGCCTGATTCTGATTTAATTTGAAGGCAGAGAATGCTGCATTCCATTATCCAGTTCATCTAGTAATTGATAGCGGCGGCGATATTCTGCCCGCTTCTTACTGGCTATATCTTCAAGCGGTTTTCTTTCAATGGATAAGGGGAGATGGAAATCCTTATTTTTTCTCTTTGCTCCACCTAATGATTCCCAGAAAGAGTCGTAATCAGCGACTAATTTGTCTTTCTTTTTATGCCAATAGCGTAGACTCTTATAGATGTGAGTATCATTGCTAGCTGCCAGAATTTGCTGGCATTCAAAGTGGGCTGCGAGACGGCAAATGGATTCAATCAGTAAGCGTTTTGGAAATAATCCATAACAATCTTTCGTTGCATCGCGGATAATTTCAAGGGTTGCATCGCCTTTGGAACCTTGTAGTCCACCGATGAACAGTGTTTTTTTACCAGCAATAGTGAGTAGTGTGAAAGCGCATCTTGCCAAGGTTTTATTATCTTCTGTTGTAATAAATAGAGTAAGCTCACCTTCTTTATTAAAACAGTCCATAGAATCTAGAAAAATAGTGTAAGTTCCACTCTTACCATTGATAACCGCTAATGGATATGCATTGGAACGAAATATTTTATTAACAATAGACTGATTTAACCCAGTAAATAATAGCTGGTAATGTTCATTTATTGCACGTAACGTCTGCCCTCTATTGAAGTTAATGCTTAGATAAGGGCGATGTAATTTAGAAGGTAAACAAGGTTGTTTCTTCAAAATATCCAGATAGAACGGCGTATTAACTATCTGGTTTAATAGTTTTAGTGTCGATATTGGCATCAGAGCGCTACGTAAGGCAAATTTAGTGCGATTCTGGGCAGAATACCAATGAGGGCTAGGGCTAATTTTTTTTCCGACTAAATCTGTGAACAGCCGAATTCCTGAACTGGCAGGTTGATACATATATTTCATTTCTTTATCTAGTTCTAAAAAATACTTGGAGGGAATGAAGACTTGCAAACCGTGAGTATACTCCTTCGATATTAAACAAAACTTCAACGGATGTTTATTTATGTTTTTTTAAGATAAAAAATCAACAGCTGTTTAATGAATGTTTAGTTATTAAGGGGATTTTCTCGTGTTTTTTTATTATTCGTTTATTATTCATTTAGTTTTCTGTGATGTTTTTTGTTGTAAAAGCACATCCAGAAAGATGAGAGAAACGGCTATAACTTGGTGTGATACCCGAGCTCATGATCTGTAACAAATTTAGTAGGTGAGTATCGGCGATAAATGATTAATGTTGGATATATTCTTTTTTGAATCCATTTAATTAAAACATTAATAATTATTCTATTAATTTGTTTCCTGATTACCATCGAATCTCAGCTAGCTTGAGTAAATACTCAGGTATAGGTGCTGCCCGGATACATGAATAAATAAGCTGTTCGAATGTTTTTTTAAGGTTAAAGCGCCAATTGAACTTGAAACAGAATTAGGCAAGATAACGAGGTAAATACTTTTTGCTAATCGAATGATATGTTCCGCGTATCGAATTTTTTACATTACTAATCATTGTGTTAACCCACTGAAAATAAGGAAGCTTAACACTCTGCGCTCCACCGCCGGTGACGAGGGGCAAATGGAAAGTCCCGGCTTGCTCAATCCCCCGAAAGCAAGCTAATCCATCTGAAATAACAAGGGATTTTGGTTTAAGATGCACTTTAGCCCAACGGGTAAGTTCCCTGGCCTTAAACCCTTTCACAGCGCTGAAACGCATGAACATAGGGTGGCCCTTTTCATTCATTGAAACCGCCGCAACGAAAGGGCATTTCCCTTTTGCCCCTCGCCCTCGGGGGCCATGCTGAGCCCCGCCCCAGTATGCGTCGTCAAGCTGAATAAACCCGCCGAGAGGCTTATCGTCATCCCGTTCTTTCATCGCTTTCATTAGCTTGTGTTTCATACGCCATGCAGCGTTGTAGGAAATGCCCAGTTGACGTGACAATTCAAGTGCAGAAATCCCATTTTTCTCCTGAGTCATGAGATAAATCGCCAAAAACCACACGGTTAAAGGCAATTTTGACGCAGAAAACAATGTGCCCGCCATCAAAGATGTCTAATGATGGCATTGATTGCACTGATAAAGGAGACGAGATTTTAACTGGCAATACTTATCATGCCCACAATGAGGACAGCGATATCCCGTAGGCCAGCGCATATCGAACACCTGTTTCTGGCATTGTTCTTCATGACCCTATAATGAAATAAGCTCATGAATAGAAATGCCTTTTTGGAATTGAATCTGATTTTTAGCCATTTTCATTTACCTCCACACAGACTTATTTTAAGTATACGCCTATGGGAGCTGGATTTAAGTGATAATCAGGTTAATTAATGTCACCCTGAAAAATATGTATTTGGCGACCGCATCGGGGGAGTGGTTGGATATGTTTGCGTGGGGGGTAAACTTGAAACGCAAGCCTGCTACGGCGGCACAAGGCGTTATCCGTTTTTATAAAGCCGCTGGCGCATCGGCGGTCACTGTACCCGTAGGAACGGTTATCCAGACCGAGCGCATTAATGGTGAAATCTATCGCGTCAGCACCACGGAAAGCGTGGTGATTGCGGAGGGGGTCACCAGTGCCTTACTGCCTGTAACCGCAGAGACCGTAGGGGGAGCATTCAACCTTGCGCCCCGCTATTTTCGTCTCTTGCCCGTGTCCGTATCCGGTATTGAAAGCGTGCAGAATGAGGAAGGTTGGTTATTGACACCCGGCGCAGATGCGGAATCTGACGATGATTTGCGTGATCGTTGCCGGAATCAATATAACCTTGTGGGTAACTATCACACGGACGCAGTTTACCGCGGCATGATTGCCAGTGTTGTAGGCTTAAGTATCGACCGCATTTTTTTCCTGCATGATGCGCCTCGTGGCGCCGGAACGGCAAACGCCTATTTATTACTGGATTCGGGCGTTATCAGCCAGCCCTTTATTGACGTAGTGAACGATTACATCACCTATCAGGGGTATCATGGGCATGGTGATGATATGCAGTGTTTACCGCTGCCGGAAACACATCACGCGTTAACGGTGACGCTATTTGTCGAGAATGTGGCGAACTATCGCCAGGAACAAATCGCCGCTTTAAAAACGGAGGTGGGAAACCTTATTCGCTGTGCCTTTCGGGAAAATACCGAATATCACGTGAAAAAAACTTGGCCGTACTCTCGATTTTCTTTTTCGAACTTAGGGCGTGAAATTCACCGTGAATTTACCGAAATTGAGTCTTTGTCATTTTCATTGGATGACATTTTGAGTGATTTAAGTGTGCCCAGGCTGCAATCATTGATAATTGAGGTGAAGCATGTCTGAATTTAGGGAACGACTCAAGCGGTTGGCCTTGCCGTCATGGATGGATCAGGGAGAACCCGCCAAACTGCTTTGGGCCGCGCGTGAGTTCTGGTTAATGATTTACCGCGGGTTGACATGGCCGTTAGCCCAATTGGACGCGGAAACTTGTTCGGCGGAATTACTGCCGATGTTGGCCTATCAGCGGGACATCCAGCGTTTTAACGGTGAACCGCTGACATTATTTCGTAAGCGTGTGAAATACGCGTTTATTAACGCCAGAGAGGCGGGCAGTGTCGCGGGATTTATCGCCATCTTTGAACGTTTAGGGGTCGGCCATGTTGAAGTACTGGAACGTCAGCCAGGCATAGATTGGGATGTGATTATTTTGCGGATCAGTGACGGCCAAATAGCCGAGCATCCTGATTTGCTGATGAACATTATTCGTCAGTACGGCCGTACCTGCCGACGCTACCGTTTTGAAGTGATAACGAATAACAAACTGTTTATGCGTGTGGGCAGTTTAGGCGCGGAATATTGCTGTTATTACGCGGCCATGTCCTCGCCGCCTTTGCTATTAAAAGTGGGTGACATGTCGGGTGAATCCGTTTTTGATAGCGCCAGTTTAAAGGCGATTACCGCACCGAATATGACCTACGGTGCATCATTATAAGGAAATAATATGGCATCAGTGATTACCGTAGACTTTGAAAAATGGAAAGCGCAGCAGGCTGCGGCGGGAAAGCCCGTGGTTTTGGATGAATTTGTTTTTGCTTATGTGCCGGATTTAGATCCCGCTCTTGCCATTAATCGCGATGAGAAATTACCTGCCGAAAGTCATATTGTGCATCGTCAGGCTGTGAACAAAACAGGGTTAGCGAGCGAAAACGCGGTAGCCTACAGTGTCACATTGGGAACGGAAGCCGGTCATTTTGATTTTAACTAGATTGGCCTGATAAATAAGGCTTCTGGCATTATTGGCATGATTACCCACGCCTCAACTCAGAAAAAAATTAAGACCGCGAACGGATTACAGGGAAATGTACTCACCCGTTCTTTCTTGCTGGAGTTTGACGGGGTAGCTAAAGAGACCGCTATCACGACCACGGCGGAAACCTGGCAGATTGATTTTACCGCCCGTTTATCCGGCATCGATGAAATGCAGCGCCTGATTAATGCTGACAGTTACGGTGAGGCGGCTTTTTTCGGTGATGGGTTTTCCGTGGTTCGCAGTGGTGATCAATACACGGTAAAAAAAGGGCTGGCTTATGTTGGCGGGTTGCGGGGTGAATTGGTGTTTGACCAAACGCTTAACCGCCTGCGTGATACCCGTGTTTATGCGGATTTTAGCTATCAAGGCAATTTGGTCAGCCAGTGGAAAACCGTCGTTCATGTCACCACAGCCAATGATCTTAAAAACTACATTGATGCGGCAGGGTATCCGCATTATGTCTTTGCGGTTGCGGGTGTTGATGGTCACGGTGATGTGATGGATTTGCGCATTAAAGGGTCATTGAATGCCCGTGATATTTCCGCTATTTATCAAGAGATTGATAACGTGAAACGGGAATATGTGACTCAGCAGGCATGGGAAAGCGGTCTACAGGGGAAACAGTCGAAAGGGGACTATGCCACTAATGCCGCATTAACCGTTGTCAGCGAAAACGCCAATAGTCGCCTGGCTAAACACCAGAACGGCGCAGATATTCCCAATAAGAATGAATTTGTCAAAAACATAGGCTTAGTGGAAACCATCGAACGGGCAAGGAATGCTGTACCTAATGACAGGAGAATTAACGGGAAATCGCTATCGTCTGATATCAGTTTGATGGCGGGTGATGTTGGCGCCTATCACCAGACTACCTATATGACTGCGCTACCGGGCAGGCACTATTCAGGGCCATTTTCTTGTGGTCGGGAAAATGGATGGGCCAAAGGGGTGAGTATCGGTGTAGGGGGTGACACGGGGCAAATTTGGATCGATGCCGATGCACAGTTGCACACCTGATTTCTCAATGCTAACGGTGCCGTAGAGCAAAAGATGACGATAGGTATCCCTATTGGCGCCACTATCGAATGGCATTCGGCTGCGCCGATACCCGCCGGATATGAACCCAATGAGGGACGCTCGTTCCGTGCGGCATATTACCCTGAGCTTGCCAAAATTTTTCCCGATCTGAAATTACCTGATGACAGAGGCTTATTTAAGCGTGGTCTGGATAGAGGACGCGGTTTAGATTCCGGTCATTCGTTAGGGAGTGTTCAGGGGGACGCGATCAGAAATATCACGGGATCATTAGGTAATCCCACTATTGAGAGCGGGAGCAACGCGTCTGGGGCATTCAGCTACCGGTATAAGGTAGGCGGCCGCGCAGCCGGTGCCGGTGGTGGGGTGGTTTCATGGACATTTCACGCGTCCAGAGTGGTTCCGACCGCAAATGAAAACCGACCTGTTAACAAATCAGTGATTTATATTACGAGGGTAAAGTAGTGGCTAAATACAGTGCAGATATTCAAATGGCCCGGTTTGATGATGATGGGTTAGCCATTGTTAGCGGATGGGTGGCGGTTTATCGTTGTCATCCTGAAACACGGGAATATATTGGGGCCGATATGGATCACGTGCCACGCGGTTTTTCTGTTGCGGCTAATGCGTATCTGGATGCGCCCGCATTACCTGGTACGCATGACGTTGCGATTTGTCGTAGTGTAGATGAAAAATCCTGGCGACATGTGCCTGACTATCGGAGTAAAACAGCGTATACAACCGATACAGGCTGGCCGATCAATATTACCGCCATCGGCGCGTTGCCAGATAATCTCACCCTGCAATCACCTCAAACCCCCTTTGATAAGTGGGAGAATAAGCAATGGGTCACAGATAAATCAGCCCTAAAAGCTCATCAAATTGAACAGGCTGAGCAGCAAAAAATCTCGCTACAGTAGCAGGCCGATGCGGCAATTAAGCCCTTACAGGATGCCGTTGATCTGGATATCGCCACTGATGCCGAAAAATCAGCGCTCGTAGAATGGAAAAAATATCGTGTTCGGGTGAACCGAGTAGACCTTTCAACTGCCCCCGATATCAACTGGCCTGGGCAACCTGCGTGATGAATTGGCAACGGAAAATGATGCGCATCTCGAATATGACGGGGATGCATTGCTCGATGCTATCCGTCCATCCGTTCGTGTACGGCATCGGACATAAAGCGGACAGCGGTCGCTATCTGAGTCCGGCAAACGCCATCAATTATCTGGCAAATAAAATCTGGGGAACGGGAAACATAAGCGCAGTGGTACTCATGATCTGCGCGAAGACGCATAATGAATTTATCCAGCATTTAACCCAATTTTCAGCGGTGTTGCCGTTGCCGGTATTTTTTCAGGTCACCCGTATGGCAAAGACAGCGGAATGTCTGGCGATCACCAAAATGCAATTGCCTGGGAGAGCGGGGGGCGGTTTGCCGCCGTCTCAACCGTTTTCAACATCGACCAGCCGCATGGCCGTGAATGCCAATTGATTGCGCAGGCTAAAACACAGGCTAGCGCCGGCAGCAGCATTGCGGGATTGAAATCACAATTAACACACTTCACGACAGTAAGACAGCACGCCTTACAACAAGTGACTACCGCTTTGAATGGCGTCAGGAGCAAATCGGCCCGTGTCTGGACATTCTCAGGGAAAGGGAATGGCGCATTACTGGCCGAAAAACTGCGCCAGGATATCCCCGAACAGGACGCCGTTTACACGCTGGCGACATTATTTACCGGGGACGATATTAGCGCATTAGAAAGGATGCTACACAATGAGCCAAATTATCACATTCGCCCTTGATGGCGAGGCCGTACCATTAAAAAGTCTGACCGTAACCCCATCGATGATGTTTCAGGATACAGACCAAAGCGGCCAGTCATCCAGTACCGCCGTGGCAGAGCAAGGCATTAAGCCTAAAGAGTTACGTGTTACGGGGATCATTCCGTTTACTGAGCAAAAAACGCTGTCACGCTTATTTGCCCTGGCGGAAGCGAAAGACGGCGGTAGCCTAAAACGCTACCGTGTCGCCAACCTCACCGCACAGGCCATCAATTTTCGTATCGGGACATTCACCCATACCCTTGATGCCAGCAAAATCGACGGTAAACAGGCATGGCAGGTCACATTTACTTTGCGTGAACATTTATCTGTTGCCGAGAACCGGGACGCCCGCACTGCTGATAATATTCAGGCCAAAAAGCAAACAGGTCAGGGCACAGCCGCAGCAAAAGAAGCGCCGGAAAAATTAAGCTGGTTTGAAAGAAAAGTATTGAAACCGATTAATGACAAAATAGGACCCGCCAAATAATGACACCGATTAACCGGCTCTATCTTTCCGGTGATGAAATTCACCTGGTTGACGCCAATATTATGCTGGAACTGTCATCCTGTGGCCGTGGTTTTATCACGACGGAAACGACAACCGATTACACCGGAAAATTGGTGCGGCTGGATGTGGGTTACACGGATTTGGTGTTGTGCTGGTTCACGGGCTATGTGGAACGCTCACAGCCAGCCCAAAATGGTTACCAGCGTTTGTTTGTGCGTGAGCTGGTCGGCGTGTTTGACCGATTATGGCCGTGTTCATTTCAGCATCCAACACTGAGCCAGATTGCGGATTGGTTGCAGGAGTACAGCGGACTCACTTTCACATTGCCGGATGCTCCTTATACGGAGACACCCATCCCGCATTTTACCCATCATGGTACCGGCTATCAGTTGCTGGCTAATCTTGGGCAGGTTTTTTCGATTGAGGATTATCTCTGGCATCAGTTGCCGGATGGTTCGGTTTATGTGGGCAGTGGGGCGCATTCGATGTTTGCGGGAAAACCGGTAGAGATCCCCAATGAATTTAGCCAGCGCCAGTCCGCAGGCAATGCGATGACTATTCCCATGATCCTATCGTTGCGTCCAGGTGTGGTGATCAATCAGTACCGGTTGAACAAGGTCAATCTGAACAATGAAAACATGGTCATTACATGGGAAGCTGTCAACAAACTGACCGGTCAGTCGCAGACCAGAACGCCAATGCAGCGTCAGATTGATGCCGCTGTTCCTGTTTACCACGCTGTCCTGCTGCCTTTGCCGATGGCGGGCAGTGAATCCGGTATGTTCCAATATCCGACAGTCGGAACGGTGGTTGAAATCGCTTTTGAGGCAGGTAGGCCGGATAAGCCCTTTATCCGGCAGACATTAAGCCAGGGCAATACCTTGCCCGATATCAAGCCAGGCGAGCAATTGCAGCAGCAGCGGGCGGAAGTCTCGCAGAGAGTGACGCAGGAGGGGAGTTGGATTCGTCAGACTGACCAGACCATTCATGAATCGTCTATGCACCGTGAAGTCAGGGCAGACACGGAAACACGTACCGCAGTTGCACGGGAAACCACGATACAGGCCACGGATAAAGCTACCGTTTTGGGTACAGCTACGCTATTGGCGGGGACAATCCAGCAAATTGCTGACGGCGATTATTGCATAGCAACGTCATCGAATTTTGTCGCCAGTGTGGGGAAAGGGGCCAATATTGAAATCGGACAAAAGCTGATAGAGAAAATTGGCCTGCTTAAGCAGAGCATTGCCGGAGCCAGGCAAGAAATCGTCGCACCAGTGGTTTGGGTGGGCAGCTAGCAAATCAACGTTATGACTTTGATGTTAGAGACGTTGGATGTGGTTAAAGAACTGGCGGAACTGACTGCCGCGCATACACACCACAACACAGGCACGCCGGGAAACTCCAGCGCAATAAGGAATACGGCCTATAAATCGGATGGGCTGAAACAGAAGTATTCACCTGTGATTGGGTGAATATCGTCCATTTGTGTGAGGTCCTTTACGCTGTACCCTAGGTTGATATTTTATGCTATAGGTATTAGACTGGTTACGTCAGTTAAGGAATATCGCGCTAGGACTGAGGCTACTAATCTCGGTAATAGCACAAAAGATACCCCCGCCCTGTATGGGTAAAAACAAAAAAGCCAACCTCACCAGTTGGTTTTTTTGTTTTTACCAACTCATCATTTTAATTGATTGAATCATCTGAAAATAAACCTATAATCAACGGCTGTTAGTTTGGGGTAGCGTTCTGGCCTGTGTATCTCTGACGCAAGTTTTCGTAAGTCCTGGCTGAGTACAGGTGGTACTGATTCAGTGCCTCGGTCAGAGCGCGATATTCCTTAACTGACTTGATGGAAGCTAGCCGGACAGGCAGCGTAAAGGCAATGGCTGGTTAAGTCGTGCTCCTAACTGGAGCAAACGGGTGAAAGCATTTATTGACACTGCTATCATCGTTCTCAAAGCGTTAATCGCGCTTTTAGAGCTGATCCGTGCATTTCTGAAATAGATAACGGAAACGTAGCTAAGGCCATCGGGGTAACCTCCTGGTGGCCTTTAACATTTACCGCTTTTGATCAAGCTACTGTGTTTTATAATCTTTACCTCTCACAAAACGCAACCAGATGCACATAGCGTCATTCACTCATCAACCTATTAAGCCACTCTTGTTTAAGTGGCCTAATATACTGATCTAGCAGCTTAAATTTGGCAATCCCGACTGGACTTGAACCCTTGCTCAAGCGATTATTGCTCCAGTAGTATGGGAGGGTAGTCAACAGATTAGTGTAATGGAGTTAATGAGTTAATCGATTGATATGGTTAAATAATTTTCAGTTTACCGCGAGTCATACACATAATAACACTGGGACGCCTTTTTAAATGTGGTATCAATCAGCGCTACTGGTTCGTGTTCTGATGGTCTGAAACACAATTATCTCGCCCGCAACATGCGGGCTTTTTTTACACCTTCATAGAGCTTGAATACAATTCTGATATTAAAGAACCTGATTACCATCGAATCTCAGCTGGCTTGAGTAAATACTCAGGTATAGGTGCTGCCCGGATACATGAATAAATAAGCTGTTCGAATGTTTTTTTAAGGTTAAAGCGCCAATTGAACCTGAAACAGAATTCGGCAAGATAACGAGGTAAATACTTTTTGCTAATCGAATGATATGTTCCGCGTATCGAATTTTTTACATTACTCATCATTGTGTTAACCCACTGAAAATAAGGAAGCTTAACACTCTGCGCTCCACCGCCGGTGACGAGGGGCAAATGGAAAGTCCCGGCTTGCTCAATCCCCCGAAAGCAAGCTAATCCATCTGAAATAACAAGGGATTTTGGTTTAAGATGCATTTTAGCCCAACGGGTAAGTTCCCCCGGTCTTAAACCCTTTCACAACGCTGAAACGCATGAACATAGGGTGGCCCTTTTCATTCATTGAAACCGCCGCAACGGAAGGGCATTTCCCTTTTGCCCCTCGCCCTCGGGGGCCATGCTGAGCCCCTCCCCAGTATGCGTCGTCAAGCTGAATAAACCCGCCGAGAGGCTTTTCGTCATCCCGTTCTTTCATTGCTTTCATTAGCTTGTGTTTCATACGCCATGCAGCGTTGTAGGAAATGCCCAGTTGACGTGACAATTCAAGTGCAGAAATCCCATTTTTCTCCTGAGTCATGAGATAAATCGCCAAAAACCACACAGTTAAAGGTAATTTTGACGCAGAAAACACTGTGCCGGCCGTCAAAGATGTCTGATGATGGCATTGATTGCACTGATAAAGGAGACGAGATTTTAACTGGCAATACTTATCATGCCCACAATGAGGGCAGTGATACCCTGTAGGCCAGCGCATATCGAACACCTGTTTCTGGCATTGCTCTTCATGACCCTATAATGAAATAAACTCATGAATAGAAATGCCTTTTTGGAATTGAATCTGATTTTTAGCCATTTTCATTTACCTCCACACAGACTTATTTTAAGTATACGCCTATGGGAGCTGAATTTAAGTGATAATCAGGTTAAAGAATGGGCAGTGAGTGTAATAAAAAACTGATAATTCAGAGTGTTATATTAGTTTAGTGGTTTAAACGTTGTCGTTACTTTTTCGGGTATAGAAATAACTGATGTGATATCAGAATTGTTTGGTAAATCATTTCGAACAGTTCGTTTGATAGGCTGCTCATTTTCATCAAAATACCGACTAGCCCATATCTCAGCAGGGGTTACACCAATTTCCTGAGCGATCAACAATTCCCCTTTAGGCCAGGGGCGCGTTAAAGCATTTGCTAATGTTGAAGAGCTTAAGCCGTGCTCTCTGGATAATGATGCCAGCGTTTTATTCTTCTTACGTATCGCTGCGATAATATCGGCGGTATGCCATTCTTTTTTCATATTCCTGCTTACCTCTTTGGTGGTGGCGATTCAAACAGGGTTTGCAGACCGGCGTTCATTTCCGGCGAGGTGTTAACCTCCCCTGCCTGAACCGCCATAGAAGGGCGATAGCAAGCGCGCTGGTAAAAACTTCTTACCAGCGTCCATGAACGCAAGGCTGCAAAACCTTGGTCACTGGATTTTGCCAATGACAACACTACTCTAACTGATTGTATTATCTGACTCAAGGATCAGATAGTTTGTACTATTACTATTATGACACGAAATAAACGAACTTATGATGAAAACGGCACTACACCGCACCCGCCTGCACGTTTTGGATCAAAAAATTTTTTCAGTTTTAAAATCCTACGAAGCGAACTACCAAACCGCGTTATAGCACTGGTATTGTGAGAGAAGCGGCAAATTGAAATGGTTGAAAAAATTTTCAGAAAATTTCAGTTTTTGGATCAATGATGGATCACGAGGAAATAACCAATGTATTGATATTAAAGGTGAATTCCTATCTTGCGTGATAGGGATGATCGCGGAAAATAGCAGCGTTGAATTGTGGAACTCAAGTAGAGCGCGGCTTTAGCTATGATATGATAATGAAATCTGCCTCAAAAAAATTGTAGTTGACCTTCTGAAAACAATTTATTACCGTTTTATGCATGAGGACTCAAAACCTCAAGTAAGCGGTCAAAACCAACCCCGTTAGTGTTGGGTTTTTTATGCCTAATTTTTAATGGTAGCTATTCGGCTATTATCTCTCTGATTCAATGTCGGGAGGGCGACTAATACAACACCCGCAAGGGGAATAAGTCCGCGGTTTCTTACTGCCGTTTTGAGCCTCCCGACACCATACTCTTAAATGGTAAACTCAATTCTCAAAGAAAAGTAAGGAGTCAGCAATGGCTAGTCTATCCGTAACTCCATTCATTTTTGAAAACCAGCAAGTACGTACATTGATTAAAAATGGCAATCTTTGGTTTGTTGCACAAGATGTATGTGATGCCTTAAAAATCACAAACAGCCGCGAAGCTATCGCAAAACTTGATGATGATGAAAAGGATGTAGCTTTAAGTGACACCCTTGGTGGAAAGTAAAAAGTAAACATTATCAATGAATCAGGAATGTATTTTCTGACAATCCGCTGTCGTGATGCCGTAAAGAAAGGAACTTTACCTCACCGTTTTCGTAAATGGGTTACCAGTGAAGTTTTACCTTCGATTAGAAAGACCGGTAGCTATATAGGCAGGAAGAAGAGTATTTCACTAAATCAGTTCATTATTTGCCCTTGTTGTCAGAAACCCGCCAATGTTCTAAGTACAGAAAAATTGAATAGACACAGAATTGAGGTCTTAGCAATTTGCAATTCTATTCGGTGTCCAGAACAAGCTTTTAAAATTGAGATATATTTCTCACATTATCTTCAAGAGGAAGCAGGGATAAGAGTAGGAAAAGTGATGATGTTAAGAGGTTGATAAATGGCCTAATTCCTGTCCAGAAATTGAAGCTGGCTAGTGTGTTTTCATCTAGGCAATGGCTTTATGAAAAAATCTCTGTCGCCATTTTGTCGCCACTGATTACCAGAAACAAAAAAACCACTCGTTGTTGAGTGGTCTATCTATCTGTTTTCACAGCTAAAATCTGGTGGCCCCTACTGGACTTGAACCAGTGACCAAGCGATTATGAGTCGCCTGCTCTGACCAACTGAGCTAAGGGGCCGTTGAATGGGAAGGATTATACGTACAGTTTTGCTCGCGGTCTAGCTTTGTAAATTCGTATGATTATTTTATGTGCAAAATTGCGTTTTTAGTAAGTAGTGAAAACGGGGAGTGATATATATTAGTTGCTTTTATGGTCTATTTAACGTTTTTATCCGTTACTGGATTAATTTCTCAGAAGCGATTTTGCACCATCTGGTTATATATTATTCCGATAAAAATATATTTTATACATTATTATTTTAATGATAATCATATCCCTTTCATTCTTCCTTAATCACCAGATGGAAAACGACTTTTTTATCTATCGGCTAGAGAGAATGTTGATTGAGTTATATCAGAGGAACCTGTGATGATATTTCTGCATAAATACCATATTGTCAGAGGATTTAGCAAAAACCGCCGTAAACTCTCGTCCAGTGCGGACGGGGATATAAGGCGAAAAGCCCAAAGGGCTTTAGGGCTGGCTACTGCGACGTATCCTGGCTGAATTGATATCTGCCTGTAAAACAGGCTAAAATGAATGCTCTTTATCAATGAGCGCTGAATATGTTAAGAGCGACCAAAGTCCGCATCTACCCCACCCCCGAACAGGCCGAGTATCTTAACAGTCTGTTCGGTGCGGTCTGTTTTGCGTACAACAAGGCGCTGCACATCAAAAAGCATACTTACAAACGTCACGGCGTGAGTTTAAATCCGCGCAAAGACCTCAAGCCGCTACTGGCGGTCGCGAAGAAATCCCGCAAGTACGCCTGGCTCAAGGCATATGATTCCATCGCGTTACAGCAGGCGGTGATTAATTTGAATACTGCGTTTGATAATTTTTTCAATCCGAAGTTGCGCGCCCAATACCTTATCAACGCCGTCCGTAACCTGCGTCGAAAGCAGAAATCGCTCTCCCGCAAACAAAAAGGCAGCGCTAACCGCGGTAAGGCCCGATTACGTCTGGCGGCAGTCCATGAGCGGGTAGTCCATGTTTGCGCCGATTTTCAACACAAACTCTCTCGAACAATAGTTGACGAAAACCAAGTGGTCATTGTTGAGACGCTGAAATCGGCCAACATGATGAAGAATCGCCGCCTTGCCCGCGCTATCGGGGATGCCGGCTGGAATAGCTTCCTCATGAAACTGGAATACAAAGCCGCAGCGGCGGGGGTCCACCTGGTCAAACTGGATCAGTGGTTCGCCAGTTCGAAAACCTGCCATTGCTGCGGTCACAAAGAGCCGGAAATGCCGCTAAATAAGCGGATCTGGCAATGCCCGGTTTGTCATGTCGAACATGACCGCGATATTAATGCGGCGAGCAACATACAGCGCAAAGGCATAACAGAATTACAGGCGGCGGGACTCGTCGTTTCTGCCCACGGAGGCCAGCGTAAATCCGTTATAAAGACGGTTGCGGCCTGAGAAGTGGGAAGCCTCGCCGTTTTTTACGGCGGGGGGCAGTCACAGTATCGCTGATATAAAAGACAAAAGCGTCTGCCTGAGCAGACGCTTTTTAGTCAGAATGAATAAATTTGGTTATTCATCAAGGAAGCTACGTAGAACCTCAGAACGGCTTGGATGACGTAGTTTACGTAGTGCTTTCGCCTCGATCTGGCGGATACGTTCACGGGTAACGTCAAACTGTTTACCGACTTCTTCCAATGTATGGTCAGTATTCATATCAATACCGAAACGCATACGCAGTACTTTTGCTTCACGAGCGGTCAGACCTGCCAAGACATCGTGGGTTGCTGAGCGCAGGCTTTCTGAGGTTGCAGAATCCAGCGGCAGTTCCAGCGTTGTATCTTCAATGAAATCACCTAAATGTGAATCTTCATCATCACCAATTGGTGTTTCCATTGAGATAGGTTCTTTGGCAATTTTTAGTACCTTACGGATCTTGTCTTCCGGCATCAACATACGTTCTGCTAGCTCTTCCGGCGTTGGTTCACGCCCCATTTCCTGCAACATTTGGCGGGAAATACGATTGAGTTTGTTGATTGTCTCAATCATATGAACGGGTATACGAATGGTACGAGCTTGGTCGGCAATTGAGCGTGTAATTGCCTGACGGATCCACCATGTGGCGTAAGTTGAGAACTTGTAACCACGACGATATTCAAATTTATCAACCGCTTTCATCAGGCCAATGTTGCCTTCTTGGATCAGATCCAAGAATTGCAGGCCACGGTTGGTATATTTTTTGGCAATTGAAATAACCAAACGTAAGTTGGCTTCAACCATCTCTTTTTTCGCTCGGCGGGCTTTTGCTTCACCGATGGACATACGACGGTTGATGTCTTTCACCTGTTCAATGGTTAAACCGGTTTCTTCCTCAATTTGACGAAGTTTTTGCAGGCTACGCTGTATTTCTTCTTCCACCTCAAGGAGTTTTTCAGACCACGGTTTGTTCATTGCTTTTGCAGCAGTAAACCAAATGTCGCTGGTTTCATTACCGGAGAACAAAGTGATGAAGTTCTTCTTCGGCATTTTGCACTGTTCAACACACATTCTCATGATCTGGCGTTCTTGAAGGCGAACGCGATCCATCATAGAACGCATGTTGTTGACCAGATAATCAAACTGCTTTGGCACCAGACGGAACTGTTTGAAAACTTCTGAAAGTTTTAAGATTTCGGCCGCAGTATTTGGATGATTGCGGCCGTTTTCCTTAATTTCCTGACGGGTGATGTCATACTGTTGTCGCAGTTCTTGAAATTTCTGGCGCGCTAATTCTGGATCGATGCTGTTGTCATCATCACTATCGTCATCACTGTCTTCATTATCGTCGTCTTCATCATCATCGAGCTCTTCCTGTGGAAGTTCAGAACCAACGTGGGTGGCAGTAGGTGCAAGTTCTTCTTCTGCGTTCGGGTCAACGAAACCAGTGATGAGATCTGACAGGCGAGCCTCACCTGCTTCCACACGGTCATATTGTTCCAGTAAGTAGGTGATTGCTTCAGGGTATTCAGCAACGGAACACTGTACCTGATTGATGCCATCTTCAATGCGTTTAGCAATGTCAATTTCACCTTCCCGGGTCAATAACTCAACGGTACCCATTTCACGCATGTACATACGTACCGGGTCGGTGGTGCGACCGATTTCAGATTCAACACTAGACAGTACTTGCGCAGCAGCTTCCACAGCGTCTTCATCTGTGTCGTTAGCGGTTTCTGCTAGCATCAGATCATCGGCATCAGGTGCTTCTTCCATTACCTGAATGCCCATGTCATTGATCATCTGGATGATATCTTCGATCTGATCGGAATCGACGATATCTTCCGGCAGATGGTCATTGACCTCAGCATAGGTCAGATAGCCTTGCTCCTTACCACGGGTGACAAGTAGCTTTAGCTGTGACTGCGGGTTTTGCTCCATAAGACGGTATCCACACTTCAGAGTATTTGGGTTGGTGTCGGTCGGCGAAACTAATCTGCCAACAATAACTTTTAAGGGCGTTTTCGTTATATTGCCGCTGCCCACTTATAGCGGCAAAATGTAGGGTTATTTCCCTACCTAATGCGGCATTTAAGCCGTGAATTCAGTGTTTACTTTCTGGCACGGGATTCATTAATCAAGCGAACTTCTTCGCGCTCTTCCGGTGTCAGGCCTTCAGTTCTTGCTCTGGCGATAAGAATGTCTAAACGTTCTTCTAACGCTGAATCAACAAGATGATCCAACGCGTCACGAAATGTATTTTCTGCTATTTCTTCTACTTGTATATCGTTCCATGTAGCTAATTTTTCAAGTTGTTTACTAAATTTATTATCACGATATTGCTCTAGCAGTTGTCCAGTTGTCAGCCCTGGCTGAGTAAGACAAACCTCCACAAGCTCCATAAATAATGGTAAGCCTGCAATTTTGGCCTGCATAATTCCCTGTAGGGGGGGAACTAAAGCGGCTAAGTGTGGGTTTTGTACCAACAGTCCTATAAGTATACGCATAGTTGTCGGTTTTAGCTGCGGCATCTGATAATTATTCCCACTTTCCAGATGCTGCGGCAATAAACGCTCCAACTGCACTGCATCAGGGATGCCCATCATATTGCCAAGTTCTTGTCTCATATAGAGACGCAGAACCTCCCCCGGAATCTGGTTGATCAATGGTACGGAAAGTGAACTGAGTTTTGTTTTCCCTTCAGGATTACTCAAATCAACTTGTGGCAGTAATGATTCGAACAGAAATTCAGACAATGTATGAGATTGTTCCATTCTTTGTTCAAATGCTTTCCGGCCTTCCTTACGGATTAGTGAATCAGGATCTTCGCCATCAGGCAAAAACATAAAACGTAACTGCCTACCATCATTCAGATAAGGGAGCGCTGTTTCCAATGCCCGCCATGCTGCATCACGCCCGGCTCTGTCACCATCGTAACAACAGATGACGTTATCAGTAGAGCGGAAAAGTAATTGAATATGTTCCGATGTAGTCGAAGTACCTAGTGAGGCAACTGCATAATCGATACCAAACTGCGCCAGTGCTACCACATCCATATAACCTTCAACTACTAATAATCGTGAAAGGTCACTGTGATTTTGTTGTGCTTCATAGAGGCCATATAGTTGGCGGCCTTTATGGAAAATTTCAGTCTCTGGTGAGTTGAGATATTTTGGGAGTGCATCTCCCAGAACTCGTCCACCAAATGCAATTACGCGCCCTCTACGGTCACGGATTGGAAACATTATTCGTTCGCGGAAGCGGTCATAGGTACGGCCATTATCATTTGCGACCAGCATTCCAGCATCATTTAACTGTCGACGATCTTCCGCATTATGAGCAAACCGCTTCAAGGTGTTGTCCCAACCAGCGGGAGCGAAACCAATCGAGAAACGGTGGATAATTTCTTCACTAAGCCCACGCTGAGCCAGATATTGCCGGGCTTGTTGTGCAGCAGGGGTGTTTAATACATTTTGATAGAAGCTATTAAGCTTATCCATCAGTTGATAAAGGTTTTGTCTTTGGTGACGTTCTATCTGACTGCTACTGGAACCTGCTTCATAAGGGACTTCCAGACCATGCATAGCAGCTAATTCTTCGATGGATTCGACAAACTCAAGTCTATCGTAATTCATCAGAAAATCGATGGCGTTGCCGTGAGCTCCGCAACCAAAGCAATGATAAAACTGTTTATCGCCATTAACAGTAAACGAGGGTGTCTTTTCGTTATGAAATGGACAGCACGCGTGGTGATTTTTACCCTGTTTTTTAAGTGGCACACGAACATCAATCAGATCGATGATATCGGTACGAGCTAATAAATCATTGATAAATGCGCGCGGAATTCGTCCAGCCATAAGCCCTTTTACGCCTGTTGATGAACGACAATAAACCGCGCTCCCTTTCGGAAAGCACGGCCTTTATCTGCAACTATTGTTACTGTTGTCTGCAAATTCAATCACTATGCGGATCAACCGCAAGGATTAGTACAGACGAGTGCGGCGTGCGTTTTCACGAGCCAGCTTTTTAGCGTGACGTTTTACAGCAGAAGCTTTAGCGCGTTTACGCTCAGTCGTTGGTTTTTCATAGAATTCACGACGGCGAACTTCTGCTAATACACCTGCTTTTTCGCAGGAACGCTTAAAGCGACGCAATGCTACGTCGAATGGCTCGTTTTCACGTACTTTAATTACCGGCATGTGCCTCTCACCTCAATAGAAATCGGTCTTGCTGGCGTGGGATGCCAGCCATCTTAAAATGGTGCGGAATTTTACTTCAATGAACACGGCTTTGTAAAGCGCCACAGCAAATTGAAACAACAACATTACGACGGTGATCTGCAAATCAGTTCCGTAATATTGATGATAACCACACAGGGATTTTATGTAGAGGGGTGATTATAGACTAAGCAGCAAAAATAGTCAGCATGTAAGCCGCGCAAATTAACTTATTAATGATAAACTGGCTCTCTTCTGTGGAATATAGGTAGTGTAATGCGAGTTTTAGGTATAGAAACGTCCTGCGATGAAACCGGAATCGCAATTTATGACGACAAAGCCGGTTTATTGGCAAATCAATTATACAGTCAGATTAAACTGCATGCCGATTACGGTGGTGTCGTGCCTGAATTGGCTTCACGTGACCATATCCGCAAAACAGTGCCCTTAATTCAAGCTGCTTTGAAAGAGGCAGGATTAACCTGTAAAGATATTGATGCGGTGGCTTATACAGCAGGTCCTGGTCTGGTTGGTGCGTTATTGGTGGGGGCGACGATTGGCCGTTCTCTGGCGTTTTCTTGGGATGTTCCTGCGATTCCTGTTCATCATATGGAAGGGCATTTACTAGCTCCAATGCTGGAAGATAACAGCCCTGAATTCCCGTTTGTGGCTTTGCTGGTGTCTGGTGGTCATACACAGCTTATTAGTGTGACGGGTATCGGTAAATATGAGCTACTTGGTGAATCAATAGATGATGCCGCTGGTGAAGCATTTGATAAAACAGCTAAGTTACTGGGATTGGATTATCCAGGAGGGCCGATACTCTCCAGAATGGCTCAGAAAGGAGAAGCTGGGCGTTTTGTATTTCCTCGCCCGATGACAGATCGTCCTGGGTTGGATTTCAGTTTTTCAGGATTAAAAACTTTTGCGTCTAATACTATTCATAGTAACAGCGATGATGAGCAGACTAGAGCGGATATTGCCCGCGCTTTTGAAGACGCGGTAGTTGATACATTAGCGATTAAATGTAAAAGAGCGCTTGAGCATACCGGGTTCAAGCGACTAGTGATGGCTGGTGGTGTCAGCGCCAACAGAGCATTGCGTATTAAAATGGAAGAAGTCATGGCAAAATTGGGTGGCGAAGTATTTTATGCGCGCCCTGAATTCTGTACAGATAACGGCGCCATGATTGCGCTTGCCGGCATGGTCCGCCTAAAAGGAGAGGTGAATGACTCACTTGGCGTGACAGTCAAAGCCCGCTGGCCATTGTCGGAATTACCTCCATTATAAATCTTCTTGATATAATGAAAATAAAAGACCAGTAACTCAATGAGTTGCTGGTTTTTATCCGGCCTTAGTTGTTAATCTTCTTTTCTTTGCTCTTTTTCTGTTCGGTTTTTTTCTTTTTCGGTCATCTCTTTTTTCTTTTTTAGCTTGTTCCAGAGACGATTTTCTTGGCCGCGCCACAGGCGCTGGATATTATCATGGTGACGTAGTAACACCAGACAGCAGAGCATGGCTACGGGGAAAGTGAATTCGGGTTTAAACCACCAGACATAGAATGGTGCTATCAAGGCACTGACAATGGCCCCTAAAGAAGAATAGCCGCTCAATAATATGGTCAGCAGCCAAGTACCCATCATCAAACCTGTCAGATCCCAACCAATTGCCGCAATAGCACCAAAAGCAGTTGCGACACCCTTACCGCCTTTAAATTGGAAAAAGATCGGGTAAATATGGCCGAGACAAGCAGCTATTGCTGTAATTCCTAAATAGAAAGGGGGAACATAGAATTGATAAGCCAACCAGACGGGGATCATCCCTTTTAGAACATCACAAATTAGTACTATTGCCGCAGTACTGCGGCCACCAATTCGCAATACATTTGTCGCGCCTGGGTTGCCTGAGCCATGTTGACGAGGATCAGGTAGCCCAGCCAGACGACAAATAAGTATTGCGCTGGAAATTGAACCGCAAAGATACGCGAAGATGATCATACCAAGCGCGATAGCACTCATAATGTCTCCCCAATAATAATGGTCGTTTTCTTAGCCTAGTCATGGATAATACGCATATTTAGTCGGAAGTGGTATCCGACAAGTTGAAAAACAGGAAAATGACGTGATAGATATCGTATTTATTGAGGAGTTAGTCGTTATTACCACAATTGGTGTTTACGATTGGGAACAGACCATTAAACAGAAGTTAGTGTTCGATATCGAAATGGGATGGGATAATAAACGCGCATCTTCCAGTGATAATGTCGAATATTGTCTGGATTATGCCAAAGTCAGCGAAGCGATTATCAGTCATGTAGAAAATCAGAATTTTGCTCTGGTTGAAAGAGTGGCTGAAGAGGTAGCGGATCTACTGTTAAAACGCTTTAATTCGCCGTGGGTACGGATAAAAGTGAGTAAACCGGGTGCTGTCGCACAGGCTCGTCAAGTGGGTGTTATTATTGAAAGAAAAAAATAATCTGATCAGTAGTGAATTCAGCTGCCATATTATTGTCATTGTTCTTACATAGACTGGCGTGCAGTAGTGCCAGGCTTGATAATCATGTTAATTGATTAATGACAATGAGAATAATGGTAGCTGGGGTTATTCCATGCTACTTGTTTCGGGTATTTATTAATGGGCGACCTCTCTATATGACTGACCTTTCTACCTTGTTTCATGCAGCGGTTCTTGGTGTTGTTGAAGGGCTAACTGAATTTCTTCCTGTTTCCTCTACCGGCCATATGATCATTGTTGGCCATATGTTGGGATTTACTGGCGATAAAGCTGAAACATTTGAAGTTATTATCCAACTTGGATCTATCCTTGCTGTGGTAGTAGTGTTTTGGCGTCGCTTGTTTGGACTCATTGGCATCCACTTTGGTGAAGTTCCTCATGAAGGTAAAACCAATGGCAAACTGAGATTGAGCCATATTATTTTGGCAATGCTACCTGCGGTGACGCTTGGGTTGGTGTTCCATGATGTCATCAAATCACTGTTTAACCCACAAAGCGTGATGTATGCCTTGGTTATTGGTGGTGGGTTGCTAATTACAGCAGAAATCTTGAAACCTAAAACACCAAAAGCAGAAGGGCTGGATGATATTACTTATCGTCAGGCTTTTATGATTGGCTGTTTTCAGTGTCTAGCTTTATGGCCGGGATTTTCCCGTTCAGGTGCGACAATTTCTGGTGGAATGCTGATGGGGGTTAATCGTTATACTGCATCAGAATTCTCGTTTATTTTGGCTGTACCGATGATGATGGGAGCAAGTGGATTAGATTTATATAAGAGCCTGCACTTTTTGAGTGCTTCTGATATCCCAATGTTTGCTGTTGGTTTTGTTACTGCATTTGTTGTCGCGTTAGCCGCCATTAAAACTTTTCTGGCATTGATTAAGCGTATATCTTTTATCCCATTTGCTATCTACCGCTTTATTGTGGCAGCCGCTGTGTACTGGGTATTTATGTAGTGAATGATTCCCCCTGATATCATATTGCCTAGTGTTTGATATCAGGGGATGTTTCAGGTAACCGTATTGTCTTGAACTGTATTGTCTTGTTGTTTCCATTCCGCCAATGCGTGCTGACGCTGACGTCGTAACTCATGACCAATGTCAGCGCCACGTAATCCACTGTCTACAATATTTTTCACCTGAACTTGGCTGGCAACTTTGAATGCCTGTCGCAGATAATCACCTTGTGGATAGGGTGTATCTTCAAAACCGATACGACCCCGCGCATCGGCTTCACTGATGATAACTAATTGCTCTATTCGCTGTGGTTTACGCCATGCATCAACAGCATCAAACAACTTAAGTAATGTTTTCGGCCGCAATTGAGCGACGGTATGCACTAAATCATGATACTGAGCAGCCAGTTTTGCCAAATCACGAACAGAATTAGGAACACGCAGACGTTGGCATAATTGGTCAACTAACTTAACACCTGCTGGCCCATGTCCATAATGGTGAGGCCACTGTTCTGGTGGTGTCAGCCCTTTACCAAGATCATGGCATAGAGAAGCAAAACGACTATCGACTTCATTTGTTAATTCAGTCGCTACTTTCAGCACCATTAACGTATGAATACCGGTATCAATCTCAGGATGCCACTTCTCTGGTGCGGGAACACCAAACAAATTATCAATTTCAGGAAACAACACCCCCAATGCACCACAATCACGTAAAACCTGAAAAAAGACCTGAGGGGAAGGGCTAGCAAGGGCTTTCTCGGTCTCTTTCCAGACACGTTCTGGTGTGAGTACTGATAACTCGCCGTTGGTTGCCATATTTGACATTAATGCTTGTGTTTCGGGCGCGATGGTAAACCCTAAATGGGCGAAACGAGCGGCAAAACGAGCTACTCGTAGTACCCTTAGTGGATCTTCAGAGAAAGCATCAGAAACATGGCGTAGAATACGATTGTTCAAATCATCAACACCATGATAAGGATCAACCAGTTCACCAGTGGGTGTTTGAGCGATCGCATTAACCGTCAGATCACGACGCTGCAAATCGTCTTCCAGTGTGACATCCGGCGCTGCATAACAAGTAAAACCCGTATATCCCAGGCCGGATTTTCTCTCAGTGCGTGCTAAGGCATACTCTTCATGGGTTTGGGGATGCAGGAACACCGGAAAATCTTTGCCAACTTGCTGATATCCTAGGGATAACAGCGTTTCTGATGTTTCACCCACAACGACCCAATCCCGCTCTTTTACAGGAAAATTTAGCAGTCGGTCACGTACTGCGCCGCCAACCAGATAGACTCTCACCTAACATGTTCCTTATCAACTCATCCAACGGTCATTTCGCTTACGGCGAGGGATCATATGCGGCAGTAATAGCCCAAAGATTAAACCAGCGCCTGCAACACCACCGCCATACATAAACCATTGCAGAATGATATTACGTTGTTTGTCATCAAGCTGTAGATTTGCAGCATCAAGCTTTTTTTCTGCTACCGTCAGTTTGTTTTTCAACTTCTCATTCTCTTTTTTCAGTTCTGCAACAATGCTACTACTATTGGCCGCCTTTAGTTGCATGTCGGCAGTGCGCTGATTCCAGTTATTGTCTATATTGGCTAACTTCTCCGTCAATGTTTTCACTTCCTGTTCCAATTCTGGGAGGCGGGTGCGTAGGCTTGGTTTATTACTGAGTTGGTTAACGGGTAGCCAGACAAGGCGGCCTTTATCATCTTTAACTTGAGCGTAATTACTATCCCGATTGATGCTTATCAATGTGACTTCATCACCGGCATTCAGTGTACCGGCAATACGATACTGGTTACCCGGCCCGGCGTGTGTGTAGGTAGATAACTCATCAGATACATAGCGCTTTCCTTCCGCGTGGGTAGTGAGCGAAAAGCTGAGGCTTATTAATGCCGTGAGAAGTAAATGTAGTTTTCGCATTGTGATTTCAACCGTTTTTTATCTATGGTGAGTTTAAAATTTGATAGTAAAGAGTTAAGTTTGCTAGAGCAATCAGTAAACCAAAATGACATTTTTCTAATTGGTTGAATACGGGGCTTGTTATCTGTTGAACGAATTTCCTGTTAATGACTATCATAACTTGCAGAAAAGGGAAATTTTAATTTTTTTCTTACTCGTCGTAGCAAAAAGCGAAATCAAGGTAAGATGAGAGCAAAGATTGTCATCAACGGTGTAGATATGAGTGTAGAAATTGAATTAAAACTTATCGTCAAACCACAAGTTATTCCTACAATTCGCCAGCAATTATTGTTATTTCCGCATTACTATTTTTCTCCCCAAAAGTTGACCAATATCTATTTTGAAACGTCGGATAATCAACTGCGTGGTCTTGATATGGGGTTGAGGATCCGTGGTTTTGATGATCAATATGAGATGACGGTTAAAACAGTTGGTAAGGTGGTTGGCGGTTTGCATCAGCGACCGGAATATAATGTGCCATTGGCAAAGCCGGAACTGGCATTGACTCTGTTTCCACCGCACATCTGGCCTGACAACTGTGATGTGGAAGCATTGCAATCCCGTTTGAATGCGTTATTCAGTACTGACTTTATGCGTGAGAAGTGGGTGGTGACTTATGGACAAAGTGAGATTGAAGTGGTGCTTGATCAGGGAGAAATTATTGCAGCCAATCGCAAGGAGCCAATCTGTGAATTTGAACTGGAGTTAAAACAAGGAATCATAGCCGATGTATTAGCATTGGCGGTTGAGTTGGCAACATCAAATGGCTTGCGGCAAGGAAATAGAAGCAAAGCGGCCCGTGGTTATCAATTAGCTCAGGGAAAACCAAAAGCAGTTTGGCCTTCAATCCAGGTGGAAATTGATATGCAGCAGTCATTGCCTTCGGTACTTACGTCAATATTAGCCCATTGGCAGGAGCAAGAGGAATGTTGGCTGGCCGGTTTATCAGACGGTCGAGATGGCTTAAAGCAAGTACTGACTTTGATTCAGCAGACGATCGAATATTCTAGTGAGCCGGAACAGTTGGACAACCAATTAGTTGCTATCAACCAGAAATTATTGGATACGGAAACAGACGCCGAAACGCTATGTTATAGCTCGCTCTATTTGCAATGTAAGTTGGCACTGACTATGTGGTTAATAGATCTATGTGGTTAATAAATCTCTCCGTTTAAATAACAGGAATTCTCTATGTTGCCACTTTCAACTCCGCTTCTGGCCCAGTTACAGCGTGTGACTGAACATTTTCATCAACTAACTTTGAACGTTGAGCCTGTTGCTGCTCATGAGCAGGCCATATTATCCCTGAGCGATTTTGTTGTTGAAAACCTGCAAACTCATCCTGAATGGTTAGCTGAGATCCGCCAACATCCACCTGAAGCGCAGGAGTGGCATCAATATGCTGAATGGCTGCAACAATTACTCGCATCAGTAGAGGATGAAAATACCCTCATGCGGGTTTTACGCCAGTTCCGTAACAAGGTTCTGGTCAGAATAGCCTGGTCGCAGGCGCTACATAGCATGACGACTCAGGAGACACTGCAACAGCTTAGTATGTTGGCTGAAACGTTGATTATTGCTGCCCGTGATTGGTTGTATCAGCGTTGTTGTCAGGATTGGGGAACGCCTTGTAATGAGCGAGGCGAACCACAACCGCTGTTGATTCTCGGTATGGGAAAACTGGGCGGTGGTGAGTTGAACTTCTCTTCTGATATTGATCTGATTTTTGTCTATCCTGAAAACGGCATTACCCAAGGTGGCCGGCGTGAAATGGATAACACCCAGTTTTTTACCCGCTTGGGGCAGCGTCTTATCAAAGTGCTCGATCAACAAACTGTGGATGGTTTTGTGTATCGGGTAGATATGCGTTTGCGCCCGTTCGGTGATAGTGGCCCATTGGTGTTTAGTTTTGTTGCACTGGAAGATTACTATCAAGAGCAAGGGCGTGATTGGGAACGTTATGCGATGGTGAAAGCACGGATTATGGGTTCGGGCAACCAAGCGTATGGTGAAGAGCTACGCCGGATGTTGAGACCATTTATCTTTCGCCGTTACATTGATTTCAGTGTGATTCAATCCCTGAGAAATATGAAAGGCATGATTGAACGGGAAGTGCGTCGCCGTGGCTTGAAAGACAATATCAAACTGGGGGCTGGTGGTATTCGTGAAATTGAATTTATCGCCCAGGTGTTCCAGCTTATTCGTGGTGGACGTGAACTGTGTTTGCAATCTCAGGCGTTGTTACCAACTCTGCAAATAATAGCGCGGTTGACGCTTTTACAATCATTGCAGGTGAAACAACTTGCTGACGGTTACCTTTTTTTGCGGCGGTTAGAAAATCTTTTACAGTCAATTAATGATCAACAAACTCAGACTCTGCCAGAAGATGAGCTGAATCGTTCGCGACTGGCATGGGGCATGGGATTTGAAAGTTGGGACGCTCTGATAATTGAATTGAACAGCAAGATGGGTGCTGTTCGGGCTATTTTTACGCAATTGATTGGCGATGACAGTGATAATAGTGAAGAGGAACCTAGTCATGTACCATTTAAAAGTCTGTGGCTGGAAGAGCTCGAAAAAGAAGAGTTAATCATACTAGCTCCGCACTTGGATGAAGAGATTGCACAGCAGATATTGCATATTATTTCTGTGTTCCGCCATGATGTGGGTAAAAGAACCATTGGCCCTCGTGGGCGTGATGTGCTTGACCATCTGATGCCACGTTTATTGGCAAAAGTCTGTTTGCGACAAGATGTCAATAATCAAGATGTCAGTATAGTACTAGAGCGGGTTATTCCGTTGTTGTTAAGTATTGTCAGCCGTACAACTTACCTGGAACTGATACTTGAATCGGAAGCTGTACTGACACATGTTATCCGACTGTGTGCTGCTTCACCGATGATTGCGACTCAGCTTGCCTGCCATCCATTGTTGCTGGATGAACTGCTTGATCCACAGTTTCTGTATGAGCCTTTGCCATTAAATGCCTATAAAGATGAATTGCGGCAATATTTGTTGCGGATACCAGAAGATGATGAAGAGCAACAACTAGAAGCGCTCCGCCAGTTTAAGCAGGCTCAATTACTGAGGATTGCGGCGGAGGATATCACTGGTGTATTGCCGGTGATGAAAGTCAGTGATCATCTCACTTATTTGGCAGAAGCGATTATTGAAGCAGTTGTTCAACAGGCGTGGGGACAAATGGCAAAACGTTATGGTGTTCCATCACATTTGAGTCAGCGGCAAGGTCTGGGATTTGCTGTGATTGGTTATGGCAAATTGGGTGGTTGGGAGTTGGGCTACAGTTCTGATCTTGATTTAGTTTTCCTGCTTGATTGCCCGGTGGATGTGATGACTGATGGCGATCGATCGATTGATGCTAGACAATTTTATTTGCGTCTTGCCCAACGAATTATGCACTTGTTCAGTGCTCGAACCTCCTCTGGTGTGTTGTATGACGTGGATCTCCGCCTGCGTCCTTCAGGCGAATCAGGCATGTTAGTCAGTACCATCGGTGCGTTTGCTGATTATCAGCAGAATCAAGCGTGGACTTGGGAACATCAGGCGTTGGTACGTGCCCGTATGGTATTTGGTGATGAAAACTTGCATCGGGATTTTGAGCGGATACGCCATCAGACATTATGTACGCGACGAGAACCCGCTTTGTTACGTCAGCAAGTAAGGGAAATGCGGGAAAAGATGCATAAACATTTAGGCAGTCACCATCCAGATCAATTTGATATTAAAGCTGATCCGGGAGGGATCACCGATATCGAATTTATCGCTCAATATTTGGTGCTTCGTTATGCTACTGAAAATGCGCGTTTGGTGAGTTGGTCGGATAATGTACGGATTTTTCAATTAATGGCGGCTTATGAAATTATGGATGAAGATGAGGCAGCCGCATTAACGCAGGCTTACGTTTCTATGCGTGATGAACTACATCATCTGGCGTTACAGAAGCTTTCCAGTCGGGTATCAACCCATTGTTTCAGTGAACAACAGGAACGGATACGTCGTAGTTGGCAACAGTGGTTGGGTGAACAATAACGGGTTTTACTGGTTTGGTGTAGGGATTTTACGGTCGTATGATAATATTTGGCACCAATTTAATATCTAATATTTGGAGCAAGGGATGAAAATGACACTCCCGGATTTTCACTGTGCAGGAGTTTTAGTCGTCGGTGATGTTATGTTAGATCGCTACTGGTATGGACCGACCAGCCGGATTTCACCGGAAGCGCCGGTGCCTGTTGTAAAAGTCAATACTATTGAGGAGCGTCCGGGAGGGGCTGCTAACGTTGCTATGAATATTGCGGCTCTTGGCGCAAATTCGCGTTTAATCGGTTTGACTGGAATTGATGACGCAGCACATGCACTGAGTGAGAAACTGAGTAGCGTTAAGGTGCGCTGTGATTTTGTTTCTGTTCCAACCCATCCGACAATCACTAAGTTGAGAGTGCTTTCCCGTAACCAGCAGTTAATTCGCTTAGATTTTGAAGAAGGCTTCGATAACGTCGATGCGCAGCCGATGTTTGAGCGCATTGAACAGGCGTTACCCCATATTGGGGCATTGGTTCTATCTGACTATGCCAAAGGTGCATTGAGTCAGGTTCAGGAAATGATCAAACTGGCAAACGCGGCTAAGGTTCCGGTATTAATCGATCCGAAAGGTAATGATTTTGAGCGTTATCGTGGTGCAACTTTGTTAACGCCGAATCTGTCTGAATTTGAAGCGATAGTGGGCCACTGCAAAGATGATAATGAATTGGTTGAAAAGGGTACTCGACTAGTTAAGGATTTGGATCTTCAGGCATTACTGATCACCCGTTCTGAACAGGGGATGAGTTTATTGAGTGTTGATCAACCGCCATTACATTTGCCTACGCAGGCGCAGGAAGTGTTTGATGTTACGGGGGCTGGCGATACGGTTATTGGCGTGTTAGCAACAGCGATTGCGGCTGGAAAATCACTGAATGAAGCTTGTTTCCTGGCGAATACGGCTGCGGGAGTTGTCGTTGGCAAACTGGGAACGTCGACCGTTTCGCCGATTGAACTGGAGAATGCTATCCGTGGCCGTGCTGAAACGGGTTTCGGAATGATGACCGAATTTCAGCTTAAACAGGCTGTTGCTGATGCGCGTCAACGTGGTGAAAGGATTGTGATGACCAATGGCTGCTTTGACATTCTGCATGCAGGTCATGTCTCTTATCTGGAGAATGCCCGTAAACTGGGTGATCGGTTAATTGTTGCTGTTAACAGTGATGCATCAACTAAACGGCTGAAAGGCGAGAGCCGTCCTGTTAATCCACTAGAGCAACGAATGATTGTATTATCTGCTCTGGGCGCTGTGGATTGGGTTGTGCCGTTTGAAGAGGATACACCACAGCGATTGATTGCGGATGTTTTGCCGGATGTATTGGTAAAAGGGGGAGATTATAAACCGGAAGAAATTGCTGGCAGTGAAGAAGTTTGGGCTGCGGGCGGAGAAGTCAAGGTATTGAACTTTGAAGATGGTATTTCAACAACTAATATCATCAAGGCGATTAAAAATCAGTAAATAATGCTTTAGCTTGTTATTGAAAACAGCCAGAAGATATTACTGTATTGAACGCTGTAGATTATTTATTTGATCATATTATTAGAATGAAGGCCGGGTAAGAGATGAAATCTTCCTGGCTATTTTTTATTTAACTTGTGCTTGATTGAGTGATATTTCATCATAAATAATATAGATATTTTTAATATCGTGTGCGAGTAATTTAATTAACGATATGATTATCATTAAAATATTTTAATGATAATTTGATTTAGTGTAATTTTATTCTCTGGATGATAAGGGGTTAATCAGAAGAAGTGTGATGTGACAGATAATTTTTTATCTTTTTGGCATAAAATGCTGGTCACATAACGCTGGCTTATTCATAATGATTTCTGATGTAAATGATTTTTTAATAAAATATCTTATCTATAACTTTTACATCTTAAGGTTAGTAGATAAAACGGATAAATTTTTACGCAGGAATAAGTTCTTATGCAAGGTAAGTTGATTTTATCTTCAATTTGTTTAGCTTCGGCAATATTAGCAGGGTGTACAACTGAATCTTCTAATACCGTCCAGGTACAAAAAGTTAATTCTTATAATACGGTATATCAGGGTGTTCGTAGTCCAATTGCGATCGGTAAGTTTGAAAACCGTTCCAGCTATCAAAATGGCATTTTCTCCGACGGAATTGATCGCCTTGGTAACCAATCTAAAACGATTTTAGTCTCGCACTTACAGCAGACTGGACGCTTTACGGTGCTGGAACGTACTAATATGGCGGAACTGAAAGCAGAAGCGGGTTTACAAGGTAAATCGCAGAAGTTGAAAGGTGCTGCTTACGTTATTACCGGTGATGTGACTGAATTTGGCCGTAAAGAGGTGGGTGATCATCAATTATGGGGCTTGTTAGGGCGTGGTAAATCACAGGTGGCTTATTCTAAGGTTATGCTGAATGTGGTGAATGTAGAAACTTCCGAAGTGGTTTTCTCTGTAGCAGGGGCTGGGGAGTATAAATTATCCAACCGTGAAATTATCGGCTTTGGTGGCACTGCCAGCTATGATTCCACACTGAATGGTAAGGTATTGGATCTGGCTATTCGTGAAGCAGTAAACCGTCTGGTTGAAAGTATTGAAACCGGTGCATGGAAGCCATCTAATTAAGAAATATAGGGATATATATTCATGATGTTAATGAAAAAAGCGGGCTTATTGCTGGCAGCTATGGCCTTAGCGGGTTGCGTCACGAAGCCAAAAACAATTTATGAGTGGGATAAATACCAACCTACAATTTATCAATATTATCAGCAGGATAAGATAGGGTTTGAAGAGCAGTCACAGGCTTTGCAGCAGGTAATTGAAAGAGCGAAAGCGAAAGATAAACCTGTACCGCCTGGGCTGCATGCACAGATGGGTCTGCTTTATAGCAAAACAGGTCGTGTTTCAGAAGCATTCCATCAGTTTGAAACAGAGAAAAAATTGTTTCCTGAGTCAGCGCCATTTATGGACTTTTTATTAAGTAAAAATAAAGGAACTATGCAATGAACCGTATTCTTTTAGCATTTAGTTTATTGGCGGCGTTTGTACTGACTGGATGTAGTAAATCTGTCCCTTATGATTATTCTGCATTTAGAGAGAGCAAACCGAAATCCATTCTGGTTCTGCCGGCGGTAAATAAATCTCTGGAAGTCAAAGCAGGGCACAGCCTGATTTCTCATGTGACATATCCATTGGCGGAATCGGGCTATTACGTTTTTCCGGTTGCTGTTGTGGAAGAGACATTTCAGCAAAATGGCATGACAGCGGCGCAGGATGTTCAGAATATCAGTTACAAAAAATTGCATGATATTTTTGGCGCGGATTCCGCGCTCTATTTGGATATTGAGGAATATGGTACGCAATATCAGATTATCAACAGCGATACGCGTGTAACGGCTTCAGCGAAGCTGGTGGATTTGCGTAATGGTAAACAATTGTGGCATGGACGGGCGGTTGCCTCATCGACTGAAAATGAAAGCAGTTCGAATAGCCTTGTTGGCATGTTGGTATCTGCCGTAGTTTCACAGATAGCGAATACCATTATGGATAAAGGTCATGAAATTGCTGGCATTACAAGTAACCGCTTACTGACAGCCGGTGGTAGTCGTGGCTTGCTTTATGGTCCACGTTCTGAGCATTACGGTAAAGAACAGCATTTAATTTCTGATTAGTGTGAATGTGTAATGAGCAGATATCACATTCTGCTCATTATCACGGTTATTTTTGTATGGTAATAATTACTCTTCTTTTGCTGTGTCATTAGCAGATGGAACATTCTTATTTTCAAACTTCGCTTCTAGTTCATTTAAACGCTGTTCCATTGCGGTCAATTTTTCACGAGTACGTAACAGAACCTGAGTTTGAATATCAAATTCTTCACGATTCACTAAATCAAGCTTGCCAAGTTGGGATTGCAAAACCATCCGTAATTTTTTCTCTACATCACCACCAAACTCTTTAACCCCCTTTGGTAAAGAATCCTGGATCTGGCGGGCAATTTGTTCAATTTTTTTGGGATCGAGCATGATGCATCCTTTTTATGACATAAATAATTCCTGAATAGTGTAATACCAGATAGCAAAACCACAAACCATTGTGAGCTAGGTTTCACATTTGATTTTGTTGATTGCCGCCGGTAAATATTAGCGTTATAGTTCACTGGCTTATCTCAGGGCGGGGTGAAAGTCCCCACCGGCGGTAACATCAGTCCATCTTTCGGGTGGCTTGGTGAAGCCCGCGAGCGCTCCGTTTGAGGTTATCTTTTGTGATAAAGCGGAGGTCAGCAGATCCAGTGTAATTCTGGAGCCGACGGTGATAGTCCGGATGGGAGAGAATAACGACATCTGTCGGGCTTTGTGCTCGTCTGTTGTTCCGGCTATGGCATTCGCGCATTATATTAATAGCATTAATGTTACGGCGTAATGTCATCGCGAGAACTCCTCAAGACCGCCCTGATTCTGGTAATCCATAAATTTTAATGAGGTTTCTTTACCATGAATCAGACGCTACTTTCTGAATATGGCACATCATCAGAACGTGTTGAACACGCCATTAACGCTTTGCGTAATGGAAGGGGGGTGATGGTGCTGGATAACGAAGATCGTGAAAATGAAGGTGACATTATCTTTGCGGCCGAAACAATGACCGTAGAGCAAATGGCGCTGACTATTCGTCATGGCAGTGGTATTGTCTGCTTATGTCTGACAGAAGAGCGCCGTCAGCAATTACAATTGCCCATGATGGTAGAAAATAACTCTAGTTCGTTCCAGACTGCATTCACCGTAACCATTGAGGCCGCTCAAGGGGTGACGACGGGGGTTTCTGCGGCTGACCGTATCACGACTATCCGTGCAGCGATTGCAGATAATGCCAAACCCAGTGATTTGAACCGTCCGGGACATGTTTTTCCGCTGCGCGCTCAACCTGGCGGTGTGTTGGTTCGTCAGGGGCATACTGAGGCAGCAATTGATTTAGTCAGTTTGGCCGGTTTTAAACCAGCAGGTGTATTGTGCGAATTAACCAATAATGACGGTTCAATGGCGCGTACCCCGGAGGTAGTGCAATTTGCGAAACGACATAATATGCCGGTAGTCACTATTGAGGATTTGGTGATTTATCGCCAGGCAATAGAGCAGATAGCAAGTTGAGTCGTAATTGTCCGATAACCGGATGAAATATCAGTTATAACCTACACGTTCTCTAAAGTCACAGTTTACGCAAGCTGTGACTTTTCAGTTTTTTTGAAAAACTCCATCACCGTTAGCCCACTGTTTTGCTTATCTGAAAGGCGTAACCTGTCCGCAAGTATTAAAATTACCTATATTTGGTGTGGGAGGTCGTTATGAATATTTCCAGAATGCCAGCACTGTTTATTGGTCATGGCAGCCCAATGAATGTACTGGAAGAAAATCGCTATACCAATGTGTGGCGTGAACTTGGTGAAAGGCTGCCTATACCCAGAGCGATTCTGGCGATTTCTGCTCATTGGTATACCAATGGCACGGCGGTGACAGCCATGACTCAACCGAGAACTATCCATGATTTTCGTGGTTTCCCTCAGGAATTGTATGAAACTCAGTATCCAGCGAAGGGATCACCTGAACTGGCGGTTTTAGTACAGGAGATGTTGGAACCTGTAGAAATTTATGCCGATTATCATCAGTGGGGATTGGATCATGGGACTTGGGGTATTCTGGTTAAGATGTATCCTAAGGCTAATATTCCTGTGATTCAACTGAGTATAGATGACGCCAAACCAGCGACGTACCACTATGAATTGGGGAAAAAGCTGGCGGCTTTACGAGATGAAGGTGTTTTGATTCTAGGGAGTGGTAATGTGGTACACAATCTTCGTACTATGAAGCGGCAAGAACCTAATGCTGAACTGTACCCTTGGGCGGAATCATTTAACCATTATGTGCGTGATAACCTTACCAGTTATGAGCAGCCTTACCCTTTGATTCATGCATTGGACAGGGAAGATGGCCTATTATCGAATCCATCTCCTGAACACTTTTTGCCATTGCTGTATATCATGGGAACGTGGGATAGAAAAGAGGCGGTTTCCATTCCAGTAGATGGTATTGTGTCTGGTTCGCTGAGCATGTTGTCTGTGCAGGTTGGTTGAATCGCCGGTTTACGTGCTGTATTGATTGAAGGTTATTTACCCTTTTGGCGACTTCTGGTGGTGAGATCATCACCATCTTGTCTGCGCTATGATCATTGAAACATGGCCTTACGTCGGATTAGATTCCATCACTAATTATCTTAGTGCTAATACTTATTTCTGAATTTCTTCTCGTGATTTTTTACATATGTAAAAATATTGATTTTGTGAGTATAACAAGAGAATACGATCTGGAAGGATTATAAACTTAGTAATATGCTTTTTAGCCCAAGAAAATGGGAAGCTACAATTGTAACTTCAATATAATTAAATGTTGCATAGGTAGATTAGTGAATGACGAGTAGAAAAGATATAGAAAACGGTAGATTAATTTATACTGAAGATTTAGGGTGGATTGATTTAGGTCATGCGAAAGGTGATGATTCTAAAATGTTGTGGGATCAATTAATCACTGAAGGTAATGGTTCACCTTATAAAAAAGGCTATTTCTTGGTTTACTATTTTCAGGAGATGAGTAAATATAATATTTCAACCAGAGTTGCTGCTCAGTGGATGGTAAAAAAAGGATTATCTATAGAAACTAAAAGGTCCATTGCATTTTCAATAATGTATTGTGTTTCATTGGAGTTTGAGACTTTACAATCAAACTCATTTTTTTCCCATTTTAGTGATAGCGGGTTTAGTTGTGAGGATTTAGTTTCAAATTTATTAGGTTTATATAAATCTGTATTGCCAAGAGATTATATGTCTTTAATAAAACCCAAAGATAAAGAATATGCATATAAAATATGGGATTATTATGGTCCCGTTGGTAAGTATAAGAATAGAGAACTTAAACCTTGGTTTTTTCCTGATCCTGATAAGTATCCTAATAATGCTTTCCCATATAAGAAAAGCCTCCCTTATTACCTTAATATAATTAAACCTTTTTATTCTTATAGAAAGGATATTGTTATTAGTCATTATATACCCGTTATCTTTCAAGTTGCCTCTTTGTTGGCTGCACTCACTCACCCCGGTCACATAGTTACCTATGCTCCCGGGGATTCGCTCCTTTGCCGTCGCGATGCATCTTGAAATCCATAGGGTATAAACCTACAACTATTTATGGTCTGAAATTATGAATAAATTAACCGTGACAATAGTAATAATATTAATGATGGCGTTATCTTGTATATGCTTATTTTTATGGTTATTTATGATGCCTAATGTTATTTATAAAGAAAATGATTTTTTAAAATATCATCTTCTTACTAATGAAAAAATAAAAGAAGCTCCTCGTATTTCTAAAAATTATTTTTTCGGATATTATCCGAATGATGAATCATCGCCTATATATAGTTCTATTTATTCTTGTGATTTGATAGATATGGAAAATAGTTATAATAGAATTGTTGATTATATAAAATCAACTGGCTATATAGTAAATAATGATGCAATATGGTATATGAAAGGTTCTGAGACTATATATGATGAT
>NZ_JAJAFY010000079.1:0-10819 GCF_025384885.1 Photorhabdus kleinii | reverse complement strand
ATAATATTACTAATGGCTGGAAGATGTTTGACCGTAGAGGCAAGCGAATGGGGACTTACGATAGTGATCTGAACAGAGTTAAGGACTGATTGATGTTTGGTATATTTCCCGGTGATGCACCCATCAGAGAAAACAATGAGCTAGTTCTGCCTGCAACAATTATTATTGATACATTTACAGAAGCAGTTCACATACCTTTATCTTATTGGAGCTTTGAGGATTACAAGCAGAGTTGGCGAACTTCTCTTGAAGAGGGTATACACAGTAAAAAGCCTGTAGCGCTAGCTGTATCAATGTATGAGCCTGATTACACAAATTTTATATTTGCTTGGATCATATATTTCGCAGGTGAGGAAGTTTTCTTACAAAATAGCATCCTCTTTTTAGATGAGTGTCCAGGTTTTACTCCTGAGAAGATAAATAACTTCATAGAGTCGCGTACTACGCACAATGAAGATGGGATGAAAATATCTGAATGGAATACTGATCTAAATAGTATTATAGATTTTTATAACAGTCTTAAAATTAATACAGAATCCCAATCTTGAATTAGGATTTCTACTTTATTCTCCACTAAATTATAGTGGAGAATAATGCACTAGCAAGTGTACTGGCGGCGGCCGAGGAGAATGAAAAAAGGTACAGTTGGGAAATAGCAGTATAATGTGAGATTTAAAGAATGATCGAGTAAAGTTTTTCTTTATTAAAAACATCATATGGATATTAGTTATATTTTTATGAATCTAACTATTTCTTTATTATCAGATGGTTGCCTTGATTTTTTATAGATGGAATATTTCTTTTTTCACTTGAAGATGTAAATAAGGCTATTAAAAATAGGGGGGTTTATCAGACTAATATGTTATTGTTTTATATACTATCACCTGTATGATTTACGTAAATTAATAATCAATCTTTGGATTGAGATTACTATTTGGAGAAATTTTATGAAGTGTATTAAATGTGAAAACCCAGCATTGCATGAATCAGATTTTTGTGCAGCATGTGAAGAGAAAGAACTGAGTGGAATTGGCGGATTTCTCTATTTTCCGGCAATAAATATTATCTTTGCAATATTAAGTTCTTTATTTAGTTCATATAAAACGATGACAACCTTGATCTCTGGTTATGATTTTCTAGGTGAATTACGTATCCTTATAGGATTTGAGTTTATTTGTTTTACCATTATTTTTGGAGTTGCACTTTATACATCTATTCTTTTCTTTAGAAAAAAGAAAAGAACACCTTTATATTATCTTTTTAATTTTTACTTCATTATTTGTAATAACTGATTTAGCATTGGCTCATTATGTATATGAAATAAAACTGGATTATAATTATCTCTTCTTGCTTTTTAGAGCTGTGTTTTATACATGTATATGGGTACCTTACTTTATTATATCTATCCGAGTTAAAAGAACATTTATAAAATAATGATTTAAATTAAACTATTTTGCAAATAATATTCAATAAGAGTAGGTTAATTTTTTGCAACTCATATTTATTCAAAAAATATGGCAATCAAAACTATCCCGGCTTTGTGAATTATTTACAAAAGTCAGGCAATTTAAATCACTCGTTCATCAAGGTCTGAGTACTGTATTTTGCTGAACTCAGACTATTTAATTTCTACTTGATTCGTAAGCATGCGGCGGAAAAGGGTAAGCTAGCGATAATACCCTTGCAAGATTAAGATGGCTCACCTATCCAGTGAGCCATTTTTATTGTTATTACTTAGCGTTATAGCAAGTTAATCAGGCAAATTTACCCTTGCCAATTGCGGTATCTGCCCACGCCGTCGTAATAGCCTCTTTCGCCTTGCTGTCCAGCCCTTCGATAAAACCGTTATCACCGACTGTCGGGGCAAAACTACTCATTGCCTGAATCAAGGTGTCAACCGCATTGTCGGAAAGTGCCGTAAATTCACGCACTCCTGATGCATTCTTACGCTCCATTTGAGTCACTAATTTGGCACGATTACCATTAAAGTAATCACTAAAAGTGACGGAACCCACCGATTCAAATACACCCTGAGCGGTTTTATCCTGAGTACAGCGATTCACTGATAATACTAAATCGTATCCGCTGCGCTGGAACCACAGGTCTTGCCAGTCAATACCGTTAAAGACAATCATGTCTTCCGCATCGATATCATTAACCTGACAATCAATTACTTTACTACTGACCACAAAGCTGTCTACTCCTGCGCCACCCTGGAAGTGGTTTTGATATCCCCCCAAAACCAGTAGATCTTGACCGTCACCACCATCAAACTGACTAAACTTCGAAATAGTAGCGGCTATCAGGTGGTCATCTCCTTCTCCACCATTAATTACCGCATGATAGCCCATCAGTTTAATGACATCGTCACCCATGTTGCCATCAATTCGGTTGTCATTACCAAACACCCTGCCAAAGTCATTGCCTTCACCTAGCTCAACCCGGTTGTTATTACCGATGGTCACGGCATAATCTTGATCTTCCCCAGTATCTACCTGATTGTAGTTACCAGAGGTGACAACGTAGTCATGCCCGTTACCGGCATCAATAAGGCCACCTTCGCCAAAAACAAATGTCTGATCATTACCCTCACCCATGAACACATGGTTAATGCGTCCAGCTACTACTGCGGTATCATCGCCACTACCACCAAACATCCAGTTTTCACGTCCCATCAGAACGCCCAAGTCATCACCTTCACCACCGGTAAAGATGTTGGAAGTGCCGATGGAGTAATAAACATCATCTCCGCGGCCACCCCAGAAGTTGTTGTTATCGCCCAGATAAGCACCGAGATCTTTACCGTCACCGCCCCAGTTGAAGTTATAGTTCCCTAACGAGATATGGATATCGCTATCCCCTTGCAGATGACCGCTGTTACGCAGGAAATCAAAGGTTTTCTGCTCCATATTGAGCAGATCTGCCGTGAGATTCTCTTTCAGATTGGTCACTAATGACTTCATCTCTTCTTGTTTATCTTTGCTGAATATCGTCGCAAACAGGTTAGGCAAATTCAGCGAATTAAAGCCCAAGGCACGCTCTGATTTGTCATTAGCCTGACTATCCCCACTGTTGATGGCACCCGGTATACCCTTTTCCCGATTTTTATCAGGCGCTTTCTCTTTCAACCCATGACTGACAAGAAATGATTCAATACCATCGGCACTCATATTGGCGTTCTGTTTCAAACCATCAATCAATTTATCCGGATCAGTGAAGGTACTTAGTTGATCACCACCAAACTGCTTAATAACTTCCAACATCTCTTGCAAAATCGCCTTGCCATCAACCGGCTTACCAGTACGGGCAACAATCTGTCCCTCCGGCGTGTAATCCACACCAAAAATATCCGCTAAAGTAGTATCGGCATTCACACTAGCTAACCGGCCAAGCAGTTTGTTTTTAAGCTGACGCGGTAAGTCCTGTAGATTGTAAGTAAATGTTATTTTCGCCAGGCCCGTTGTTGAATATTGCTGCGTCATCAGACCAAACAGAGAACCCAGGTTGGTATCCAAAATCGATTGAATATGGTCACCGAACATAAAGTTCCAGCTACCGGTTGTGACCTGAATGTCCGCTCCCTGACCACCTACCGCAAAATTGAAAACCAGTTTCTCATTGGCTTGACGGAATTTATCCGCACGGCTCATTTTACTGGTATCAATATTGTTGCCGTGACCACTTAGCCATTGGTGGTACTTCTTGTTCAATGCTGCTTCTGTGTCACTTTTTAAACCACGGCTACTGCGCTCGCACTGCGAATCCAGATCAACCAAGGTCTTGTAATCCACACTGCTGGTTTGGTCTAAACCAGACATGTCCTGCACGAATTTTTTCGCGCCAGATAGCGTCCACTGCTGATTTTGCGCCGCCAACCAATTCCACTCCTCGTTGGAATGAGCAATAGATTTCAGTACACTAGTAATACGAGCAGCGCCATCAAATGGATTAACCAGCGGTGGCGTAGGGATGGATTTATCCATCATGACAATCAAGTCATTACTGCGACCTTGGTTGAAGCTGACGTTACGGTTACCAATAAACATCTGCGCCCCTTCAAACGCTTGATAACCACCCAGATCCACGCTGTGTTTACTGTCACCATCCCCAATGTGAACCATCACATTGTTGTCGCCAAAGGCCAGTGACTTAAAACCACCCGTACCCACTTTGATACCTACGTTCGATGTTCCCCAATTGATCGCAGTAAATTCACCGTCGCCCACGTTTACCTGTATATTCCCGGCATAATTCAGCGGCTTATCAGCTTGAGGATTTGAGCCAAGCTCTACCCTGTTTTTGCGCTTTCCTGGCGCGGTGAAAACATCATGGTTATCCGCAATTGCCCCTTTAGTTACTGAATCAGCATCGGTGTATCCCACCCCGGCAAGGTTGATATCGCTTTCAGCCACACCACGACGCAATTTTTCTGTTGTAGTCGTTAGTTCACCCTGTTCATTCCAACGTAACACCAGTTTGTTATCGTCCAACTTGTTAACCCACTGATTATTTTTATCGCGGGTAAATTTACGGCCTGTTGCATCAACGGCTACTTCACTACGACGCGCTGAAACATCACTATGGATACCCTGTTTATCTAAGGCAGTAATAAAACGATAGGCAAAACCATTCCGCTTGTCATCACTAATCAGTGAACAACCCACAATGCTGATACGATCAGGTTTACCCGCCAGGTTAAAGTTCTGGCTGAACTGTTTTAGTTTTGTTGCCAATTCATCAGCACTGTAACCACTCAAACGAGTGTTATTTTGTGCCGATGCGCTACGGCCATGACCAACAATCTGCCAACGTAATTTGCCTGATAATCTGGCAGGATCACCATAAATGACATGATATTTGCCATCAGCATCAAGTTTAACCACTACGCTGGATTCTGGGTGTTTACCCGCCAGATTGATCGCTGCTTTTGCTACAATCGGGTCATTTTCCATCTGAATAATGATCTGACTACCAAAACGTATCCCGCGATTGTCACTCTTTTGCAGCGAGTTCTTCACCACGTCCCGATTTTTATTTTGAAAATCGGAGAACGTCGATACAATCCTATCAGCATATTGGCTCATTAAAGCGCCGCTCTCGACATGACCATAAAAGGTTTGTTCACCCGATACGCGATAACCAGCAGCGGTCAATCTTGTACGCAGCTTTTCCCCTTCATGCCCTAAATCTTGATTGTCAGTTAACAACATGATCGGCGTATTGATCGGCAAGCCTTTGAGGTTTTTTTCTACTGAAAATCGTCCATTCATCGCTTTTGCCAATGCCCCAATCATGCCGCCAGGGTTTGGTATGTCATACGCGGTTATGGTTTTGGTCATACTCGATATTGGCCTGTCGAGTAACAGACCTGACACGGCTTGGTTATTTTGCGCTGCATATCGGGCAAGATCAGCCGCCACCGGCCCACCGACGGAATAACCATGAATGATAATATTACCCGGCTTAATACCTCGTTCTTGTACCAAATAGCGAAACATTGTCCGGGCATCCTGATAGAACCCTTGCTCACCTGGACTACCATCACTACCACCATAGCCCCGCATGTTGACAGCAAGTATATCAATGCCCTGCTTTTGATAGTGGCTTTGGATGTCATGAGCTTGCTCTTCCGCAGATAAACCTGAACCATGAAGGAAAAGCACGACTTTTTTCTCTGCTGCCGTCGAGATATCATCTGGTTTTATGTCACCTTGATGATAATATCCAGTTAAACGTCCCCCTTCGCCTTTTAGGGTGATTTTGCTTGAACTGCCATTAGCAACAGCATCATTAAGAATGGTCTGCGTCTCATCACTGATATGGCGGCGCTCTTCTTTAAAACCATACAGTTCGTTGTTAAAGAATCGGGTCACTGGGTTTAAAGAGTCTTTATCCTGTGGCGAAGTACCATCATCCTCAATTAATACCGACTCTGACGCTCCATTTTTGCCCGATAACGCCTGCAATACTTCCACCGGAGAGTTCTCTCTCTCTGGGGTATATTCTCGATAAAGATGTTGGGTTTTCTCAAATGCATTATTTATTGCCTGATTTACCCATAATTTTCCTTTACCTCCGGCGATATCCATCAGATCTGTATAACTGGCGGTGTAGTTTTGCAGTACCTGCCGACGTTCATCATCAGCCGTCTGCAATGCTTTGTAGACCACCAAACTTTCATTAACCGAATGACCGCCATCAAACACCAAAAACGCCAACGTATTAAGGTATGCCTGCTCTTGCGAGAAAGTAGGATCTTGACTGGCAATATAGTTATTGAGATGAACCATGATATTGGTCGAGCCAGATGCCCCCGTTACCACGGAATGCCCCTGCGCCAGGGCGTTACGCTCAAGCGTTGTTTCCTGTCCAGGCGTCAGCACTCTGCCCGCCGCCACCTTTCTGCCAGACAGGAAATCTTCATATTGATCACCGGATGGCTGGTAAGGCAATGCAATACCATAATCATTGGTTTGCTGTTCAGTTAATTTCACTTTATAGGTAACATCCGCCATATTAGTTAACTTACTACTGGTGGAACGCGCCTTATAGATCTCATCCCGATAGAAAATATCCGCTTCCGCCTTCCATTGAGATAAATGTAACCCCATACCATCAGTGTTCGACATTTTTACTGCCAGAAACGGAATTTTGATCATTTCAAAGCCGTTATCCACCTTGGTCATCATGATCTTAAAGTTATCAAAGGTCGGTTTTTGCAGGAATGCGGTCAGTTCAGGCACCCGACTGAACCAAGGACGAATATCCTTTTTAATTTTTTCGGCAAAAGCTTGCATCCTAATAGCAATTTGTCCGTCGAGTACAGGTGAGCCCGGAGTAATTTGCATATACGACTCAAACTCCTGCACCAGAAACTGACCTATCCGCCTAGAGGTCGCTATCGCATCAGGTGACGCATTTTTCACCAACGCATGCGCCAACTCAGAATCAAAACGACGGCCAAATAAGTTGTCAATATATTGGGTAGTTGACTTTTCTCTGTGAGCATCAGCCTGTAATGACAGTACCAAAGCATGTAACTCAGGATATGCCTGTAACTGGCTGGCAGCAGCATCAAATAACTTGATAGTTTCCTTCGATGTGACTTGTCCGGTGAGCCAGAGTCCTCTAGCTCGTCCAATCCAAAGCCTCGCTTCCGGGATATTCGCGGCTTCTAATCGGCTCATAAAAGCAATCAGACTTTCACTTTCGGTCTTAGGCGCTTCCCGTTCAGCGGTTGAATTCGTTCGAGTCAACGGGGTAATCTGCCACTCAATAAGACGATTAATTTCGTTTTGTGTTATACCGCCTTTTAAACCGACAACACGTCCGGTTCCATCAAAGATGACTCGCTGCTTAAGATGTTCAGCATGTCGAGGCGCCACAGCAATCCCAAGGACGCCAGCGGATTCAGCTCGCTGGACCTGCAAGTGCTCTATCATTCGGCCCATTTTAAAACGTACTAAGTTCACCTGATTGGTGCGTAGAGCAAATTCCTTTGGGCTACGCTGTTGCCAATCAGCTATCGCCTGTTCAAGTTGCGATACATGCTCTTCATCAAAATGACTCATCGTTTTATAGAAAGTGTCACGTACCGCGGTCAGCGCCTTACTAAGCTGCCTTTTCCGCCCCAATGTTCGTGCATTAGGATTGATAAATAGTTTATTTCCTTCTTTCAATAAATTAAATTTTGCACTTTCAAATAGAGCAGAATTTTTCTGCTCTACCTTGACATCATTCCCCAACGATTCCAGATTAATGCCTGAAATCCGCGGCACCTTTCTGGCTCGCTCACCTGAACTGTTCGACGTTGGCATCACCTTATCGTCAGATTGTACTTTGACAAACGATTGTACTTTGGCAAACTTTGAAGTAGTTAAAACGCCGGTATTTTCCGCGCGGATACTGGCATTTATCTGTAGACGCTCAACCGCTTGTTTAGCATCATCCAACGCTTGTAGCTCTTCTTTAGTCAATCCCTTGTAGAATCTTTTTTCAGCTTCCGGTATTAATTCGGGATCAATATAGCTACCTGTCTCCCCTGCTCCTGTCGATTCGTAGGCATTACCAGACAAACCACTACCACCGGCACCGGTACGATCAGCTTTGGAATCGCCCTGTTTTACCCCTCTAACATCTTCTTGTGCCTGGGCAATTTTATTTTCAGCCGCAGCAATATCACGTTTACCCCGATATTCCGCCCCTTGACAGGCGATATTTGCATCATTTTCTGCTTCTTTGGCCCGTTGTTGCTGTAATAATGCTTCTTCTTTTCTTAACTCTGCTTTCTTCTGAGCCTCTGCAATATCTTGTTTTGCACTGGCATGATGCTGCTCACTTTGTGCTACACCGGCCTCGGATTTCTTAACCGCTTCTTTTACTTGTTGTTGGTTATCCGTAATAGATCGTTGAGCATTAGCTAATTTTTTCTGGGTAATAAATTTGGTGTAATTCAGCTCGTCCTGAGCACGGTTCAAAAATTGGGAAGCAAACTGATTACGCCATTGATCACCTGATTGGCCGCAGTAATTGGCATAGTCACCAAGTACATCCAAACCTTGCGTCATGGAAACCAGTTTGTCAGTCTCTGCCTGCGCTTCTGTCTCTATCGCATTACGCTGTGTCAGCCCATTTCGGCTAACTGCTGCCTGATCCGTTAATTCCAACTGGGATTGCGATTTCGCAATTTCTGCCAGTTGTTTCTCTTTTTCCTGTTCCAACAGTTGGCGATCTTTTTCGGCTTTTTCTTTATCGCTTAACGCATTTTGTGCCGCTTTATCCTGTTTCACATGTTCGGTAATAATATTGGCTTGTCGTGAGCTCTTAGATTTTGCAAAAACGTTATCCAGAATATAGCCTACACCATCATTCAAGCCTGTTCCTTTAAACTCAATTCGATTACTGCCCGCTTTTGCTGTCAGCTCTAGTGTTTTATTTTGCCATTTCGCGGCATCGCCAAAAGTCGAGAAAACAAGTTTGCCGTTCCAGAAAACATCCATACCATTGTCGGCTGAATAAGCGTCGGGACGATTGGCAAAATCAAAGCTCAGAGAAATGACTTCTCCCTCAGAACGGTTTTGCAGGTCCTGATAAATAGTGGTGTTTTTATCAACATCAAGTTCACTGACTCGTTCGCCATAACGGGTATTATTAGGCCCATTAGTACTCACTGGGCTATAGGCCGCAATATCATTGGTTGATTGCCAACCCAATTTACCTTGCTCAAGGTCACTATTGACAATCAATGACGTCTCAGATTTCACAGCGATATTGTCTAAGATATAGCTAAATCCATCATCCTGGCCTGTACCTTTAAATTCAATCCGGTTAGTACCTGCTTTTGCCATTAAATCGAGTTTTTGAGTTCGCCATATAGCTCCCGGTCCAGAAGCTGAGAATACAGACTTACCATTCCACAACACCACTATTCCACAGTCACTCAGATCACGGTCCATCATCTCTAAATGACTCATAAAATCAAAAGTCAGTGAAACCACTTCTCCTTCAGACAAATTTTGTAATTCCCGCCAAATTACAGTGTTTTTATCAACATCAAATTTACTGACTCGTTCACCATCACCGGTATTATCAAGACCATAAGCACTCGCAGGGTTATATGCCTCTATATCATTAGTTGACTGCCAACCCAATTTACCTTGTTCAAAGTCACCATTGACAATCAGATTTTCATCCTGATCTGACTCCGATAGCGTTTTTTGACTCAAAACACTTTCTATTGAACTGACGTCAGACGTCTCCACGGCTGTTATAGCACCATTGAAACTATGGTTTAAATCTGAACTTACTGGCGCAATTTTATCCATCTGAAAGCCATCAATGGAGGAAACTTCCGCTAAATTTATCGCGCCTCTGCCTTCATGGGTGCCCGACGTGTTAGCTTCCTCCCCATGAACCAGATAGTTGATTGCCTGACTGCCTCCCACACCTAATGTTGTCTGTTTGATATGCTCAAAGAGGGAAGAAAGTTTGTTGCTTTCCGTAGCAGAGAAGCTGTAAAAATCACCATTACCAATTTTAATCGCCACGTTGTTGCGCGCATAAGAGGCATGGATACCCAAGCCATCACCCACATGGATATTGGCATTGCCGTTACCTTTCATGACCGCAACATTGAGGCCATTGCCCACTTTGGTATTAATATTGTGCTTACCCCACGCCAAGTTAACCGAAACGCCATTACCTACATGAGTGTTAATGTTAGCGTCACCATGAGCAGCGGTGACATTTAAACCATTGCCCACTGTCGTCGTGAAGTTAGCTTTCCCTTTTGCTGCCGTAATCTGCATACCGTCACCCACTTTGGTGACGACATTGCCTTCACTCCATAAGGCATTAAAACTGTCTCCCTTACCCACCTGAGTGACAATGTTAGCCTTACCTTTCGCCAGCACCACATTACGCCCGTCACCGACTTTAGTGATCACGTTGGCTTTGCCCCAGGCACCAGTGTAATCGTCACCGTTACCCACATGGGTAATGATGTTGGCATCGCCCTGAACCACCGTGACTTCTTGCCCATTACCCACTTTGGTAACAATGTTCGCTTGACCTTTCGCGAAGTTGTAACGGTCGCCATTTCCCACCTGAGTCAGGATATTCGCTTCACCCCAGACCGCATTCACCCCGGCGCCATCCCCAACTTTGGTGATAAGATTGGCTTTACCTTTGGCAAACCCCACTGTCGTGCCCTCGCCAACATGGGTCATCACGTTACCGACATCGGAAATAAGCAGGCCGACTGTCGTCCCCTTTCCTACTTTGGTCAGAATATTGCCTTTACCAAGCAAAACAGCCGCCG
>NZ_JAJAFY010000078.1:0-10872 GCF_025384885.1 Photorhabdus kleinii | reverse complement strand
CTGTTTTTACCTTTTAAAAATTTGGCATTAATGGGTACCTGTTTTTTTAACACTTTTTTGATTAATAGCCGAGTTAATCACCCATAGAAAGGCGCTTGCGATCGCCCAAAAAAGCAAATGCAAGCAAAAAAGAAAAGTAAATAATATTAAACAGATAATAAACCTGTGAGGCTATTTTTATTCCGAAGTTTTTTATTTTTGAATTAAAAATTCATTTAATGAATGGCCTTCATTGAGTAATTTTTGTAAACCTGATGGTTTTTTCCCGTTTCCTGACCAGTATTTAATTTCTCCATTGTCATTAAACTGATACTTAGGTTTTCTCGTCTTTCCTTTTCCTGCATTTGATTTTTTAGGTTTAAAATCAGAGAGGGTAACAGGTATGTTAATAGTATTAGGATTAAGGCCGATTTCTTCAATCATTCTTAATATTTCTAAACGTTTTTGTTCTTTTTGTTCCGCTTCTAAACTCATTAATCTGAAGGTTTCTTTGCTTTCTTGAACGACTACTTCTAATGTTTTGTAAGCATCTTCTAGCCATTCAACATCTTTTGTTTGAGCAAATCTTCTTAATAAGCTTATTCTTGATAAATATGCTGATACAATATCATATTCTTTTTCTGTGGTTAATGTTGTCATTTTGTCACCTTGTTAATAAGTTTAAAATCTATCTTTTCTGATGTTTTCTCTTCCAGCGTCAGTATAACACCGAATTTTTTACTTGCTTTAAAAAAGCTTTAATCATTTCTGTTTTACCTTTAATGATTAAAGCTTTTGCCTTCTTTTTCGTGATATGCTTGCCGTTTTTTCCTAAATTTTAAAACCGTGGTGACAGATAAAACGTATTTAATCCTATGTGAATAAGTAGATATTCTTTAATCCCTTGTTTTCAGATGGCACGAAAAGCGATAATCCATATTATTTAAGCTGAGAAGTCGGGATTTACGGAATAAATAAAGAGCCTTAAACCAAAAGGTTAAAGGCAGTAAAAATTTTCTCATTGATAGTTAAAACGCTAAAAACCAATAATCTGAACCGGATATTTGAATACCCGGTTCTTTTTAATCAGGAAGGGTTAACCGGTACCACGCTTTCTGTTGGGTAACATCCCAATACCTTTAATGAATGAGTGATTTTCGCCAATGCTTTCAGGACGTGTTGCATATTGATTGAACGAATATTAGCTTGGACATCAATATAAAACATCTCTTCCCACGGATTTCCGTTGATCGGTCGGGATTCCAGTTTACTCATAATAATATTATGTTTTTTCAGCACCATTAGCGCATCTACCAGTGCGCCTGCCTGCTGTCCGGTTGCCATAATAAATGTCGTTTTAGCCGGTACTTGTTCTGCAACTTCAATAGGTTGACGGGCAACAATAATGAAACGAGTAATATTATGTGATTGATTTGCGAGATTCTGTTCCAGAACCTGTAACTGATAAAGCGCACCGCCCGCTTCACTCCCTAAAGCTGCAATTTCTGGTGAATTCTGTTCGGCGACTTTTTGCATTGCTGCGGCAGTGCTTTCGCAATAGTTAATTTTCCAATGTGGGAATTGATTAATATATTGGCTACATTGTTGGAATGGTTGAGGGTGACTGTAAACCGTTTTGATCTCTGATAGCGTTGTGTCTTTTGCAACGAGTAGGCAATGGTCAATAGGAATGGTTATTTCTCCCACAATTGACAAATTGGTATGTTGCAACAAGTCATAAACATCATTGATGGAACCCGAGCTGGTATTTTCAATGGGTAACATTCCGTAATCCGCTTGGCCTGTTTCAACCAGGGAGAAGATATCTTGGAACTTATGGCAGCTACATTCAATTAATTGATTGAAATGGCGTGCGGCATATTGGCGGGCTGCGATATGAGAGTAGGAACCTCTAGGACCGAGGAATGCAATACGCGCTGAATCTTGGGGTGTTTGATTTAGGTGTTGCTGCAATAATGCCTGTTGAGTGAGTACGGAATCTTCAATGATCATCTGAAAAAGACGCGAAATATAAAAGCCATCAAGCCCGTAGCTTTTTCCTTTTTTAATCAGAACATCTAGTAGTTCTCGTTCGCGATCCTTGTCTCTGATAGGGCGATTATCCTGTAACTTAGTTTGGGCAATATCAAAAGCTAATTGGCGACGCTCTGCTAGTAAAATCAGTAACTTTAAATCAAGTTCGCTGACTTTTTCCCGTATTTTCAGCAAATTATTTTGATCCATAAATGGGTTCCTAATGGGTTATTCACATTCTGATAATAATAGGTTTGCATTGACATCCTCCCCCACTTTCGCACTTCGTGACTCAAGAGGGGGATCCCCGTTAGTGGGCGACAGTTGATCGCTCTGCGTCTGGTTCCTGCTTCAACGGGCGGCCTGACTGCTCCGTCCCTCCACAGGCAAGCACGGCATGCCCTGCCGCTAAAATGTTACGTGCGCCGTTTACATCTGCGTTCGCGGTATATCCACACACCTGGCACACGAATTTACTCTGCGACAAGCGGTTCTCTTTTGCTGTATGACCGCAACATGCGCACCGCTGGCTGGTGTATGTCGGAGGGACTGCCAGTACCTGACCGCCGCGCCAGAGCTGCTTATATTCTAGCTGACGGCGCATTTCATACCAGCCCTGATCCAGTATCGCGCGATTTAAGCCTGTTTTAGCCCCAACGTTCCTTCCGGGCTGTTCTGCCGTGCCTTTCGCTGACTTCGACATGTTACCGACCTTCAAATCTTCAATCACGATCATCGCGTGGTTTTTGCTTATTTTCGTGGTGGTCTTATGAAGGTAATCGCGCCGGATATTGGCGATGTGCAAATGCAGGCGCTGAATTTTTCGCTTCTGTTTCTGCCAGTTGGCGCTGAACTTAACTTTGCGGCTTAACTGTCTCTGGAGCTTCGCCAGTTTGCGCTGGCGGGTTTTAAAACTGTTGACGGGTTCGTATATCGTACCGTCTGAGAGCGTCGCCAGTTTCGATATCCCTGCATCCAGACCAACCATTGTTGTTGATTCGTGGTGTGGCTCAGAGGCTTCTATCTCGACTTGAAACGACACATACCACTTACCCGCTGACTGGCTGATCGTGGCATTTTTGATTTTGCCGTTCACCTCCTGCGATTGCCGGAACTTTATCCATCCGAGCCCAGAAGGAAGCCTGACTCTGCGATTTTCAAGGAGACAATATTTTTCAAAATTGACGAACCGGATTGAATCCCTGCCGTCATTTTTTCGTTTCCATACAGGCGCTTTCGCTGCCAGTGTCTTATCGAAGCAACGCCTCCATGCCCCATGTAAGTCTTTAAATTTTTGCTGAAGGTTATCGGTGTAAGCTTCCTGTAAGAAGGCGTATTCCGGTGTTTTTTTCCACCCCGTGAGCATGCGGTTTAGTTCAAACGCTGAGGGAAGTTTTCCGCCGGAATCCAGAATGTGTTTTGTTACCTCAAGTCCGTGATTCCAGACAAAACGAGCACACCCGCATAACTGCCGCAAACGCGGCGACTGTTCTTCAGTTGGCTCTAGTCTGAACTTGTAGGCTTTCAGTATTAGCATTATCATTCAGTGTGTAGTAGTTTTACTCTCTATTTTACTGTGCCTTCGGCTAACTTCAATGCAAAAATACAAAATTAATCGTTCACGACATGCCGCCTTTCTTTTGCATGTACATCTTGTGTTTGTGACCAAATACCGTAGAAAGATTCTTGGCGAGCGACACTATGCAGCCTTTCATCAGTATGCAGGTGAAATCTGCCGTGACTTCGGCGCAGAACTTAAAGAGAGTCACGGCGATTTAGATCATGTTCATATGCTGATTGAGTATCCACCGACCGTTCAGCTATCGGTATTGGTTAACTCGCTGAAAGCAGTCACCTCCCGTCGCTTACGTAATGAGTTTCTGGACTTACGCGGAGCATACGGAAAGGCAGTTCTCTGGTCTCGCTCCTACTTTGCAGGTTCATGCGGTGGAGCACCGCTGGGAGTGGTGAAACAATACATTCAACATCAGCGTGGCTGATGATTCCACGGGCTTTTCAAGCCCGTCCAAATTCCCCTCCCGCCTGATGTCGGCGGGAGTACCCTTTGGAGGTAAAGATGGATAGAAAAAAGCTTCCCTCAAGGGAAGGTAAAAAAGAAAGAAAAGAAAAACAGGCTTATGTTCATCATATTCTCATATTCATAGTTTGGGTGACTGCTCTTTGCCCAATCGGGCGAAGCTTCCCATTTGCTTGCCATTTCATCGGCAGCCGTCCGCATTGGACAAGGGTTACGGTGGTTTTTGTTAATTAACCTTATGTTGTTGTTTCTGTCAACAAAAAACGCGTCCAAATTGGACGCGTCACAGGCAAGTCATTGTTATTTTATTGTGATATTTCTGGTTCTGTTTCTAATTCTGTTTCTAGGTTAAGGTTTGATTCTTTAACACTGTTGTCAGTACGGCGTGCTTCTCCCTTATGCTGTACTTTATTCAATTGGCGCTCCAGTTTTGTTAATAATTCATTGATAGCAATATACATATCTTCATGTTTTGCACCGGCAACTAGCATACCATTTGGTATACTTATGGTTGCATCAGCCCTAAAAATTTGAGGCCCTTTTGATAGAATAATATGAGGATTTATCAGATTTACTTGCCATTTATTTAGTTTATTTAGACGTTTTTCTACGTGGTTGCGAATTGCCGGGGTAATCTCCATTTGTTTGCTGGTAATATTCACTATCATATAGTTACCTCTCATTATTGATTATCCACCTTCAATAATTTCAGCATACATTTCTTTTTCATGAAAAAGGTGATCTAAATCACTATTTAACCAGATATGAGGCAACTAGTTGAAGTAATTGTGATTAGTGGTAAAAATATGAAGAATATCTATTGCAGGATTGAAGCTAATGGGACACTATTGACAAGTTGAGTCTTTATCAACTCTGCTGATAAGTAGTCTTTTTTAGATCTCATAAGTAAAAATAAAACAGCGGTACCCACCGCTGTTTTATCATCTGCTGTTTTATACGGGATTAGCAGCAATGAGTTTTGCTACTTTATCTGCCTGGGCTGTTAAACCCAAACGTGTATAAGCTTTTTTCATGTAAGGCAGCGCTTCGAGAGTTGACTGTGTATCAGGGTAATCACGTAACATTTGTTCAATTCGATTTACCACCGCGACATAAGCTCCACGTTTGTTATAATATTCCACAACAGAAAGTTCATATTTTGCCAGGCGCTCTCTGATAAACATTAAACGCTTAATAGCATCGGTAGTATACAGGCTGTTAGGATGATAGCGTACTAATTGACTAAAATCCTTGAATGCTACCCTGGCGTGTTCAGGATCACGATCTGAGCGGTCAATGCCGAAGAAACTTTGCAATAGACTGTTATCCAATGCTTGTGAAGTTAATCCACGCATATACAGAACGTAATCAATGTTGGGGTGAGTTGGATTCAGGCGTATAAAACGGTCAATAGAAGCGAGAGCCATTGGCAAGTCAGAGGATTTATAATAAGCATAAATCAGATCGAGTTGTACTTGCTGCGAATAGGGGCCAAATGGATAGCGATTATCGAGGGTTTCCAATTGCTTGATCGCATCGGAATAACTACCTTTTTGCAGCTTTTCCTGACCCTTAGAGTAAATTTCCGCAGGTGGGCTGTCGGGGACAGTATTTTTATTACCAGAGCACCCGGAAAGTACCAGGCTCAATGTGGCTGCCGCCACCAGATATTTCATGCGTATCATCACGTGTTGATTATCCTCTGAGTGTTTTTCTGGGAGACTATCCATGAAGCTCCCGGCAAAAGATCGAGTTACAATAGCACACTATATTAAATTAAACGGCTCTGCCGTCAAAACTCAACGTAAGTGTAGAAACAATATATGGCACAACAAATACGACTTAATACAACAGTCGCCGAATCTCAGCTCGGTCAACGTTTAGATCAGGCTTTGGCTGAATTGTTCCCTGATTATTCAAGATCACGCATAAAAGATTGGATCTTGGATGACAGAGTTCAGGTTAATGGCAAATTAATCAATAAGCCAAAAGAAAAAGTACTGGGAGGTGAAGAAATTGCAATTGATGCCATCATTGAAGAAGATGCGCGTTGGGAACCTCAGGATATTGCGTTAAATATTGTCTATGAAGATGATGACATTCTAGTCATAAACAAATCGCGTGATTTGGTCGTCCATCCAGGAGCAGGAAACCCAGATGGTACGGTATTGAATGCACTGTTATATCATTATCCTGAAATTGCCGATGTTCCTCGGGCAGGCATTGTTCACCGTCTTGATAAAGATACGACAGGGCTGATGGTCATTGCTAAAACGGTTCCCGCTCAAACACGTTTAGTCGAATCACTCCAACTACGCGAAATTACCCGTGAATATGAAGCGGTAGCGACAGGTTGTATGACGGCTGGCGGAATGGTTGAAGAGCCAATTTCTCGTCATCCAACAAAACGAACACATATGGCAGTGCATCCAATGGGCAAACCGGCTATTACCCATTATCGGGTAATGGAACATTTTAGGGCACATACTCGTCTACGCCTGAGACTGGAAACCGGCAGAACACACCAGATACGTGTTCACATGGCCCATATTAGTCACCCATTGGTGGGCGATCCTTTGTATGGTGGTCGTCCTCGACCTTTGAAAGGGGCTTCTGATGAGTTCCGCGAGGCAATGCGTAATTTTGATCGTCAGGCATTGCACGCCACGATGCTGCGTCTTTATCATCCGATAACCGGCATTGAAATGGAATGGCACGCTGAATTACCTGAAGATATGGTGATGCTGATTAAGGCATTAAAAGCAGATGCAGAAGCGTTTAAAGACGAAATGGATTGGTAAATGACTGCGCTTATTTTTCCAAACTGGCCACAACCGACGACAGTAAAAGCCTGTAGTTCTACCCGTTTAGGGGGAATAAGCTTATCACCTTACGATAGCCTGAATCTGGGTAAGCATGTTGGTGATAAACCTGATGTTGTTGAACAAAACAGGCATATTTTAGCGAAAATGGCAGAACTGCCTCAGCAACCAGTCTGGTTAGAACAGGTTCATGGTACGCGTGTTGTGAGACTCAATGGTCAGCCACTGGAAGATAATAGAGCTGATGCTGTTTATACCAATATTCCTGGGCAGGTTTGTGCTGTGATGACAGCAGATTGCCTGCCTGTACTATTTTGCAGTTCTGCGGGTGATGAGGTTGCGGTTGCCCATGCGGGGTGGCGAGGTTTGTGCGCCGGCGTACTGGAAAACACGATCACTCAATTTAAAGCTAAACCTAATCAGCTCCAAGCTTGGTTAGGGCCGGCAATTGGCGCGAAAAAATTTGAAGTTGGTAATGAGGTTTTGGAAGCATTCACAATCCAGCATTCTGATTTGAGTCGAGCTTTTATACCTTTTGGCGAAAAGTATTTAGCGGATATCTATTTGTTGGCAAAGTTAAAATTGCAATCTGTTGGTGTGAAAGCGATTTTTGGCGGGGATGAATGTACTGTCAGTAATAAAGAGAAATTTTTCTCTTATCGTCGTGATGGGATCACCGGACGTATGGCAACTTTAATCTGGCTGATATAACCTATCCTGTAGGGCGATCCATTGGCGCATAAGAGAATATCTCACAATTTGCTTTTCAGAATAACCTTGAATATTTGAGGAATGGCCTCATTTAATCTCCAGTAGCAATATTCTGAACAGTATTGGAGGTGTTATGCGTCTGGATCGTCTTACTAATAAATTCCAGCTTGCTCTCGCTGACGCCCAGTCCCTTGCGCTTGGGCATGATAATCAGTTCATCGAACCAATTCACTTAATGAGTTCACTGTTAAAACAAGAGGGTGGCTCTATTCGCCCATTATTAACGTCAATTGGAATCGATGCAGGTCGTTTCAGCAATCAGCTTGAGCAGGCTTTAGAACGTTTGCCGCGGGTACAGGGTATTGGTGGTGATGTACAACCATCCAATGATTTAGTTCGTCATTTAAATCTGTGTGACAAACTAGCACAAAAAGCCGGGGATAATTTTATCTCCTCTGAATTATTTGTTCTGGCAGCATTGGAAGAACGTGGCACATTAAGTGACATATTGAAAGCTGTTGGCGCAACAAAAGAAAAAATCACTAAGGCAATAGAACAAATGCGTGGTGGTGAAAAAGTTGATGATCAGGGAGCGGAAGATCAACGCCAGGCCCTGAAAAAATACACTATTGATCTGACTGAACATGCTGAACAAGGCAAACTTGATCCGGTAATTGGCCGTGATGAAGAAATTCGCCGCACCATTCAGGTATTACAACGCCGTACTAAAAATAATCCGGTCTTAATTGGTGAACCTGGGGTTGGTAAAACAGCCATTGTGGAAGGGCTTGCTCAACGGATCATTAATGGTGAAGTTCCTGAGGGGCTTAAAAATAAGCGAGTTCTTTCCTTGGATATGGGCGCGCTGTTAGCAGGAGCTAAATATCGTGGTGAATTTGAAGAGCGTTTGAAAGGTGTGTTGAACGACCTTGCTAAACAGGAAGGCAATGTCATTCTGTTTATTGACGAATTGCATACTATGGTTGGTGCAGGTAAGGCTGATGGTGCAATGGATGCTGGCAACATGTTAAAACCAGCCTTGGCCCGTGGTGAACTTCACTGTGTTGGTGCAACAACACTGGATGAATATCGTCAATATATTGAGAAAGATGCAGCGCTGGAACGCCGTTTCCAAAAAGTCTATGTTGCAGAACCTTCCGTAGAGGACACAATCGCTATTTTGCGCGGTCTGAAAGAACGTTATGAGTTACATCATCATGTACAAATTACCGACCCTGCAATTGTCGCGGCAGCAACATTATCTCATCGTTATATCTCAGACCGTATGTTGCCGGATAAAGCTATCGACTTGATCGATGAATCGGGTGCCAGTTTACGTATGCAAATGGATTCAAAACCGGAAGCGCTGGACCGTCTGGAACGTCGGGTTATCCAATTGAAGTTGGAACAGCAGGCGCTGAAAAAAGAGTCTGATGATGCCAGTAAAAAACGGCTTGAAATGCTTAATGAGGAGCTGCTCGTAAAAGAACGCGAATATTCTGAACTAGAAGAAGAATGGAAAGCTGAAAAAGCAGCACTTACGGGTACTCAGCACATAAAAGCGGAATTGGAAAATGCCCGTATCAGTTTAGAACAGGCACGTCGCAGTGGTGATTTAGCGAAGATGTCTGAAATTCAGTATGGAAAAATACCTGGATTGGAAAAACAGCTTGCCGCAGCCACACAAGCTGAAGGTAAGCATATGAAACTGCTTCGTAACAAAGTTACCGATGCCGAAATTGCAGAAATTCTTGCTCGTTGGACGGGTATTCCTGTTGCCAGAATGCTTGAGAGTGAAAAAGATAAACTGTTGCGCATGGAGCAAGAGCTGCATAAACGTGTTATTGGTCAGGATGAGGCAGTCGATGCAATATCTAATGCGATTCGCCGTAGTCGTGCTGGATTAGCTGATCCAAACCGTCCGATTGGTTCATTCCTGTTCCTTGGTCCAACTGGTGTTGGTAAAACTGAGTTGTGCAAGGCGTTAGCAAATTTCCTGTTTGACAGCGATGATGCAATGGTGCGTATCGATATGTCTGAATTTATGGAAAAACATGCCGTATCACGGTTAGTAGGAGCACCGCCGGGATATGTTGGTTATGAAGAAGGTGGTTATCTAACAGAAGCTGTTCGTCGTCGACCTTATTCCGTTATTTTGCTTGATGAAGTGGAAAAAGCGCACCCAGATGTATTCAATATCTTATTGCAGGTGTTGGATGATGGTCGATTGACTGATGGGCAAGGTCGTACTGTCGATTTCCGTAACACGGTTGTAATCATGACTTCTAATCTCGGGTCGGACATGATCCAGGAGCGTTTTGGTAGTCTAAATTATGATGAAATGAAAGATATAGTGATGGGAATTGTTAGCCATAATTTCAGACCTGAATTTATTAACCGTATTGATGAAGCTGTTGTGTTCCACCCATTAGGGCGTCGGCATTTATCAGCGATTGCAGATATCCAATTGCAACGTTTGTACAAACGTCTAGAAGAACGTGGTTATCAGGTGACGATTACTCAGCAAGCGTTGGAAATGTTGGCAGAAGCCGGGTTCGATCCTGTTTACGGTGCACGGCCATTGAAGCGAGCTATCCAGCAGGAAATCGAAAATCCATTAGCTCAAAAGATACTTTCCGGCCAACTATTGCCAGGAAAACTAGTTACTCTGGATGTGGAAAATAGCCATATCGTCGCAAAGCAATAACTGTATATTTAATGAGAGAGTAAAGTTAACGAGAAATGAGGGGGCAGGAAACTGCCTCTTTTTTTATCATTTTGCGCATTAAATCGCAATTTAGCACTGTTTTTGCTTAATTGGTGTTCGGATGAATTATTTTTGCAAATAAACGCTTGCCAGCGACAAAGAACGCCCTATAATGCGCCACCACTGACCGACACAACGCTGATAAACATTGTGAGGTCGGGCAGAGAAAGCGGCAATAAGCGCTTGACTCTGCGGGCGAAAAGCGTAGTATACGCAGCCCGGCTGAACAAGAATATCATTTTTTAATTCAGCCTGCTCTTTAACAATTAATCAGACAATCTGTGTGGGCACTCACAAGACCGTATCACAAAAAAATACGTTTTAAAGTCTTGAAGAGTGAACAACAGTTAATTCATTACGAAATAATTTAGTAACGCTATTTTGGCAGGATAACGCGAAGGCCAGCGAGCAACACCGAGACAGTACTTCAGTACGGCGAGGTGTAGCGCAGTGAAGCCGACAAAGTTAGCCAAACAAAAGAGCGTTACACAGTGAATTCTTTGAGCATCAAGCTTTGAATT
>NZ_JAJAFY010000077.1:0-12527 GCF_025384885.1 Photorhabdus kleinii | reverse complement strand
AGAATAAACATTAATTTTACAGATAAAACCACTTGTAATATATTATAACAAATAACTAACTGAAATGATAAAAAAATATCATTATGAAATTACGACTATCTGAAAGAAAAGAGAGAAATTATTGAATAATGGGAAAGTAAGCTGTTATCGCTGTAAGCAATAAGGGCCAAATGGCCCTATCATCATGCTGCCCTTACAATATAGTTAAATGCGATATTGCGAGGGCGATTCTCTGAGGCTACAGGAACAACCCTTGACGCCTCGAATCCAAAACCGTATGGAGTATCCGTATCAGAAACATTTAGCGATTTGAAACTGCCATCTGTAGCTATTCCAAGAACTTGGCTGGCATAAAAAACCCCTCTTGTTGCCAAATGATAGTTTGTTGCTATCATGCCGGCGAACGAGCCCTGAATATTTCTGATAGCATCTCCCTGAGAAGTTAAAATTCTACGGCCACTATCCACACCTCGTTTATCATCCCAACCTCGAATAAATTCTCCTCTTAAATCGGGCAATTTACCGTCAGGATAAGCTTCTGCTAACTTTGGGTACTGTAATTTATCAAAAGCTGAACCGTTACAAGTGAAATAGCCAACAGGTGGATGGGACAATGGCCAAGGAATAGGAGAACCAACAGGAACTTCACTGGCTGTTTTAATTCGATTATCTGTATATTCACGTAATGAATTTACTATTTCCTGAGCAAGCTTTTGTGTAACTGCCAATGTGTCACTATCGCCAATCACATTTGTAAGCTGGACTATACCTTCTTGTGTTAATGAAGCGTTGGGAATATCTGTTGTAATTTTTTGTTCTAATGCTCGATTTAATTGCTCAGTAAGTTTGGCTATGTCTCCATTATCCAAAATATCAGCGCCAGATTGTTCCGCAATAAAACCAGCTACAACAGATGATATTGTTGAGGATTGGCGTAATACCTTATTTAATACATGAGTAGAAACATTCTCTGGTGGAAACCCCATCTGTAAACTCTGACTTTCTTCATATTTTTCCTGACTCACTACATTAGCATCATCAATAATAGAAAATGCTTTAAAATCATTTTGTTGGTTCATACACCTTCCTTAAATCAAATAATGCTATACCCGTTATCTTTCAAGTTGCCTCTTTGTTGGCTGCACTCGCTCACCCCGGTCACATCGTTATCTATGCTCCCGGGGATTCACTCCCTTGCCGTCGCGATGCATCTTGAAATCCATAGGGTATATTTCATAATCAATATATTTAAATCATTGTAAAAATAATCCCCTTGCAACTCATGCCAATCAAAGTCTAGTTTAGAAAAATAATAATGTGTTGTTCTTATTCCTTATAAGGTTAACTAATTTTGTATAATTGGTTACAATAAGCAATTCAATATCAAGCAGTTACTATTCTCTCCCCTCTTTCATTTCTTACTACAATTTTTTTATTTCAGGTTATAGACTGAATCTCTTTCAGTGTAGCAATGAAGTGTTTCATTTTCTTGTTGTAACAATTCTGCTTGTTGTTGTTTTGCATCGTTGATTTGATGAGATTTTAAGAGGTTTTTATCAACTATCCATTCTTTTCCAATCCATATCTTCCTGCAACTCCTTCTATATTTAAGTTTCAGGGTAAAATTTCAGAAAATCAGGAAGTTCATTGATACTAAGGTGAGGATAGTGCTTTCTCTTGTGCTTGCCTTTACTAATAGATACAAGCTACCACCATCAGATAGCTTCATAAATTCCCTCACAGCTATAGAGGTACATTGAATAGATACGGGTAGACAAGAGTAGAGCCTGGTCTGGGATATTTCTTTAATTTTATTGGAAAAGTAGAATTTACAAGATGTGAGTAGAAGCAGAAGTGGCGGAGGAGGAGAGATTCGAACTCTCGGATGGTTTCCCATCGGCGGTTTTCAAGACCGCTGCCTTAAGCCGCTCGGCCACCCCTCCGCAATGGGGTGCACTATAAACAGCACCGAAACAGATGTAAAGTATCCTTCTGTTCGATTGCCGTAAATTTACCCTTTTTCACTATCGTTGGCTTATTTTATCCGCATATGTGCATACTATCCTTGGGTACAGAAGTGATTTTTGCTAAATTACGGCTACTTTTCTTTGATGGTTATTAATGATTATGTTGGTATTCGAAGGTCAAGAAATCGAAACCGATGCGCAAGGTTATCTGAAAAACAGTAGTGACTGGCAGGAAGCAATAGCTTTACTCCTCGCCGAACAAGAAGAAATCACTTTGACTGAACAGCATTGGGAAGTCATTCGTTTTATCCGGGAATTTTATAAGGAGTTTAATACATCCCCGGCTATCCGTATGTTAGTAAAAGCAATCGCACAAAAGTATGGCGAAGAAAAAGGCAATAGCCGCTACCTTTACCGTCTGTTTCCCAAAGGGCCGGCAAAACAGGCAACTAAAATTGCCGGACTGCCGAAACCGGTAAAATGTATCTGATCAATAATCCAGCTCAGTGGCGGACACTAAAATCTGCAACATCCTCCACTGCGCAGGGGTGAGAAGAAAGGTTATCTATTTGTGCTCCGGGTGGACCACCCTGTTCCAGCCAATGGGTTAATTTATTTAGTTGTTCACTGTCACCATAAGCTACGATTTTGACACTACCGTCATGCAAATTACAGACATAACCTGCCAGCTTATTAAATTTCGCCCAACGAAAAGTTTGATAGCGGAATCCAACTCCCTGAACCCGGCCATAAACATAAATTGTTATCCCATATTTAATCATAATTACCCCCTATCAACCCAATCACCTTGCGGTATCGCTCACATATATAGTTAAGCACACGACTGTTGGTTGTATTTTATATTTACTACCGCTAACCTGAAATAGATGAAGTCACACTCGCAATTAAAGCAAAAAAAGACTTCAACCACCGGGTACGGCTCTTGTAATTCACCTTACTGCCCTTATATCAATGTCAATACAAGACTTCTTTGGAGGTGACTATGATTATCGCCAGCAAATTCGGTATCGGCCAACAAGTACGTCACAAGCTTCTGGGTTATTTGGGAGTCATCGTGGATATTGATGTGGAATACTCTCTGGAGCAACCCCAAGAGGATGACATTGCATCTAATGCTACCCTGCGTTCCGCTCCCTGGTATCACGTTGTGATGGAAGATGACAATGGTCAACCTGTACATACTTATTTGGCTGAAGCACAATTAGCCTATGAAACATCTGATGAACATCCAGAGCAACCTTCTCTAGATGAGCTAGCAGAATCCATCCGCAATCAGCTATTGGCCCCAAGGCTGCGCAATTAATCCTCCATTTATACCTAAACAACCTAGGGCAGTTATCGTGTTTTAAGCTGCCTGTACGGCAGTGCACTGTTACATATTAACCTTAAGTTGCTGACTGTTAAAGAATATAGTGATAAAAAATGAAAAAACCCTTTTTTAGGAGATATCTAATTTTCTTTTTAAATCAATAAATTATTTTTTGATGATAAAAAAGGGTCAAAACTGAGGTACAGCAAAAGCACCATATCTTATAGCAATAAAAGTGTAGATTCTGGCAAAATTTAGTAGCCATAAGAACAATTAAAATTGCCTTAACATATTGTAATAACTGTGAAAGTAGATTTTACAAGATGTCTAGAAAAGTAAACTCAATATCCAACTCAGACACGATTTGAACTCTTGGAACCCAGACACCGCTTCTCATCCAACACTTTAAGTTTGCATTAGATATTAGTGCCAGGGCTCCATTCATCCATTGATTAGAAACCAAATAACTACAAGCTGAAAAATATTATTTTTCGAGTCCTAATCTTGGAATTTCAATTTTTGGGCAACGATCCATAACAACATCCAGACCTGCTTCCTCTGCCAACACTTTTGCCTGCTCATTAATTACACCAAGTTGCAACCAAAGAACGTTTGCCTTGATATCTATAGCTTCTTGCGCAATGTCATATGCAGCTTCAGCATTACGGAACACATCAACCATATCAACAACTTGTGAAATATCTGCCAGTTGTGCATACACTCGTTGCCCAAGCAGTGTTTGTCCGGCAAGCTTCGGGCTGACAGGAATCACCTGATAGCCTTGTTCCAGTAAATAAGCCATAACTTTATAACTTGGACGAGTCGTTTTTTCACTCGCACCGACCAGAGCGATTGTTTTTACTCGTTTTAAGATGTCTGCAATTTTCCGGTCACTCATTTACTCCTCCTTAAATTCGATATTTTTACTTTGTTTATTTATTACAATGTATATGATAAATATTGTTATCAATTGAGCTCACTGCATTCGAAAACATAATAATGATCACTAAGGTATCCTCATGGAATTGACAACCCGCACAATGGCAACCGCTAAAAATATAGCGCTTATTGCGCATGACCACTGTAAAACTTCGCTATTAACCTGGTCCAAAAAACATAAGAATTTACTCAAGAAACATCATTTATACGCTACCGGCACAACCGGTAATCTGATTCAGAACAAAACCGGATTACCCGTTACCAATATGCTTAGTGGCCCAATGGGGGGAGATCAACAAATTGGTTCTCTAATCTCAGAAGGGAAAATTGATGTGTTGATATTTTTCTGGGATCCACTTAATTCCGTGCCTCATGATCCTGATGTAAAAGCACTGCTGCGCCTTGCTACAGTATGGAATATCCCAGTTGCAACCAATCTGGCGTCTGCGGATTTTATTGTTGGTTCCCCTCTGTTTTCTGAATCAGTAAATATTCAAATACCTGATTATCAACACTATTTGAATGACCGTCTGAAATAAGTCTTTACAACATATATATACCCTATGGATTTCAAGATGCATCGCGACGGCAAGGGAGTGAATCTCCGGGAGCATAGCAAACTATGTGACCGGGGTGAGCGAGTGCAGCCAACAAAGAGGCAACTTGAAAGATAACGGGTATATACCTATAACTACGTGCTTTCTCCAAGTCAGATACCAGGAAAAAACAAAGTAGGATCTCCAGCAAAGATATCCCATGATAGCCCTGAATATTTCAGCCAAAGCAAAACCTCAAGGTTTACGTTGAACAGGCACATTTAGCCGCTCTAATTGACGCACAAACACCGATGGATTCTTGTTATTCTGCATCAACCTCACCTGCTTCTTCGCCCGTGTTAATGCAACATACAAAAGGCGACGCTCCTCCGCATCCGGAAAATCTTCCGGCGGCGGCAATAAAACCCGCTCCATCACAGATTCCCTTGCTGGTGTAGGAAAACCATCTTGCCCCTGATGCAAACCAAGAATAATTACATAATCCGCTTGTCGCCCTTTGGAAGCATGGATAGTCATAAACTCTATTTTCAGTTTAGGCCAGCGAGTTCCTGCTTTTCTCAGTAATTCAGGTTTCAAATAGTGATAACGTGCCAGTAATAAAATCGTTTCCTGCTCAGTGATATAACCACTCATTTTATTCAATAAAGATTCAAGCTGATCTTCTGGCAGGATAACAATTGATTTTTTATTACCCTTAATCAAGCTATTTAATGGCTTCCTTAATTGATTTGGGTTTTGCTGCACAAACGCATTAGCAACTTCACCAATCCTTTCATTAAATCGATAAGAGATATCCAATACATATTCAGCATCTTTACCAAAATAATCAGCAAATACGGTAGTCAACATCGGCTCCACACCATTGAAACAATATATTGCTTGCCAATCATCCCCTACTGCAAACAGACAGCTTTGGCTGTTTTGTGCTCGCAATGCAGTGAGCAATTTGGCCCCTAATGGTGAAATATCCTGAAACTCATCGACCAGAATATGCTTCCAAGGGCTGATAAACCGCCCTTTATCCAGAATATTCACGGCCTGATGGATTAACCCTGAGTAATCAACAGCACCTTCTGTTTTTAATTCAGATTTCCATGCTTTTAATAAAGGCCCCATCAGGCGAATACATTTTTGAAACCGATTCAGATACTCTTCCTGAGCTTGCTCTATCATCGCCTTCTGGCTACCACCATGTATACGCATCAAACCCAACCAACGCTCAAGCCGGTCTGACAAGCGGTTAGCAAGCTGTTCATCATGCCAAAATTCACCTTCCGGCACTTCCCATTGCAACTCTTCCGTCAGATATTCCCGCCAACCTTTGGCCTGTGCTTTCTTCTCACTGCATTGTTGTTGCCAGTGTTTAACCAAAAAATCTCTTCTTTTTTGCTCGTCAGTTTCCAGTTCGCTGATTTTTGGTACTTTATTATTTCCTTGCTGAATGATATGCAACGCCAGAGCATGAAACGTTTTTACTTTAATATCATTCACACCAAGACGGGTATGAATCCGTTCATTCACCTCACTTACAGCCTGATTATCAAATACCAACAGCAATATCTGTTCGGGAATTACCTGTTGGCGAAGTAATAACCAGCCCGCTCTCGCAACTAACACAGATGTTTTTCCACTCCCCGCACCAGCAAGAACCAGAACTGAATTTTCACCATTAACAACAGCCAAACTCTGAGAAAGATTTAACGGAGATGTTTCTACCCGCTGAAAAAAGTCACGATGTTGCTCCAACATACGTTCTGTCCATTGCAGGTTCATCTTTTCAACAAGCTTTTCACCATTCTCAAGCCAGCGCAAACACGTTTGATACCCATCCCGGCAACTATCAAATTGTTCCAGACGTTGTAACGGCAATGGTAAAGCCTGCAACGCTGCCTGAATCCGCTGTTGCAAATGGAACAAATCCGTTTTTTTAAGCCAGCGATTCTGTTGGTCAATGCTGTTGATTTCACTAACCTGAGTTGCCAGTACATTAGCACTAATATCACTCATTTCCTGGCTCCATTTCTGCCATTCACTAAGCAGATAATGGTAAAAACGCTGAGTTTGCTGCCATTCAGTGCCATGAAGACGAACCGTTTGTCTATCGGATAGTTCAAACTCTAACTCACCCCAGATGATACCCCGTTTACACTGAATATTAGTTAACTGGTTAAATGGGATCAGGTATTGATGCTTTTCACCACTGACTTCAATACCTGCATTCAGCAAGCGCACCCGATTATAAGGATGCTGAGCAAGGCGTTGGCCAATTTGTGTTGCTTTAAGTTCCATTATCGAGCGCCGTACCTAAAAAATAGTTGAATTATGTCTTATAAGAGTTTTTTATCACCAATAAACCTTTTATCATAATAGTTATTTATGGCCGTTATTATTACCTCAGAGGTATCTTGTGCTAACTGTTTTCTCCGGTCTGCGCCGTTTTCTTTATAACAGTCATTTTCTCTATTATAACCGTATCCTAATCGCCTTGGCTGGAACAACACTAGTGCCTTGGCTTCTGAATAAAGAGCCTAAAATAACTATCTCATTGACCTTGGGCGTTGTTGCCGCAGCACTCGCTGATCTTGATGATCGTCTGACTGGCCGTTTACGTAACCTAGTGATCACGCTGATTTCTTTCTTTATCGCTTCAGCCTCTATTGAATTACTGTTCCCTTATCCTTGGCTTTTTACCATTGGACTGGCGTTATCCACTTGCAGTTTTATCTTACTGGGAGCCCTCGGACAACGTTATGCCACTATTGCATTTGGTGCGTTGTTGATCGCGATTTATACCATGCTTGGTTCGTCTATTTTCCCTCTATGGTATCAACAACCTCTATTACTGCTGACAGGTGCAATCTGGTATAACCTGCTAACCCTAACCGGTCATTTGCTGTTCCCCATCCGTCCGTTACAAGACAATCTAGCGCGTTGTTACCAACAACTTGCAATTTACCTTGATGCTAAAGCTAATCTGTTTGATCCCGATATAATAGAAGAAGGATACCAGCAATCCGTCGTTAATGTGGCAATGGCCAACAGTGTCTTAGTTAACACGCTAAATCAAGCCAAAGCCTCCCTACTGACCCGTCTGAAAGGCGATAGCAGCCAACGAGGAACCGACCACACTCTGCACTATTACTTCGTTGCACAAGATATTCACGAACATGCAAGTTCATCCCATGTGCAATATCAGAGCTTACTACATACTTTTCGTTACAGCGATATTCTGTTTCGCTTTCAACGTCTTCTCTCTATGCAAGCCCGTGTATGTGAACAAATTGCTCAATCGATACTTTGGCACAAACCATACCAACACAATCCGCATGTCGAACGTGCATTTAACTATTTGGAAAGTTCCCTACAACAACTCAGTAAACAACAGAAACACAACCTCAAGATTAACGCCTTATATAACTTGCTGAAAAACCTGCGCGCAATTGATGCACAATTAGCAAGCATGAGTTCTGGACGATACAATCTTTCCAGAGATAGAAAAGATGAGACTCAACTATCTGACGAAACGTTGACTGGCTGGCGTGATATCTGTTTAAGGCTCAACCGTCACCTAACCCCACAATCAGCCCTGTTCCGCCATGCAATCCGTATGTCTGTTCTGCTATGTAGTGGTTACACCATGATCCAGTTGCTAGATTTACAACATGGATATTGGATTTTACTAACCAGTCTATTGGTTTGCCAACCCAACTACAGCGCTACCCGCCGCCGTTTGATACTGAGAATCATAGGAACTGTTGCTGGCGTATTGATCGGCTTGCCAATCCTTTACTTTGTGCCATCTATTGAGGGGCAACTGGTGTTAATTGTTATTTCTGGCGTATTGTTCTTCACCTTCCGCAATACCCAGTATGCGCATGCAACCCTGTTTATCACATTACTGGTATTATTATGCTTCAATTTGTTAGGTGAAGGCTTTGAAGTCGCACTACCAAGAATTATTGATACATTAATCGGTTGTGGTAGCGCTTGGTTAACCGTAAATTTCATTTGGCCAGACTGGAAATTCCGCCAGTTATCACAAGTGATAAACCGGACGATGAATACCAATTGTCGCTATCTTGATGCCATTTTTGTTCAATATCATCAGGGAAAAGATAATGGATTGACCTATCGAATTGCCCGCCGTGATGCCCATAATAGTGATGCAGAACTGGTATCCGTTATTTCAAACATGTCTGCCGAGCCGAAAAGTGACCAGACTTCTCAAGAAAAAGCATTCCGGCTATTGTGCCTAAATCACACTATGCTAAGTTACATCTCTGCGCTGGGAGCACATCGAGATAAATTGGATAATAAAGCTATTTTGGATATTCTTAATGATGCTGTTTGTTATGTCGATACAGCATTAAAATCGATATTAATAGACGATGATAGAATTAAGCAAATACCTGTCAACATAGTGAAAAGAATTGAGCAAGCGCCGGTAGAAAGAAATAGTAAAGAACAACTGGTACTGCAACAAATCAGTTTATTAATAGAATTGCTACCTAAAATCGCCAATATCATTAAACGAATTAATCAATTATAACCAGATTGACATACTGGGGCAGTTGACTGCCCCTTCCTTTAGCTGTTCACGATAAAGATCTAACAAGCCAATTCTTTGTGCCAGCGTAATAAATCATTACGGATCTGTACCGGTAAAACGGCTGAATGACATCCTTCAATTGCACCAGCCAAAGCAAGTAATAAACTAACATTAGAATTTCTTTTATATTGATGCAGTTTTAAATAACTGGCTTTCGCACCTAACAACCGCAAATCTTCAACTTTACATATTCCGACTTTCCATAACTGACGTTCCAAAGACATTCCAAGATTAGGCAAATCCTTCAAACGCTCTGGCATCTTCTTTTTACCCGCCATTTCAATAAATGAGTAATGATAAGCCAAATACGCATATTGAGATAACAACTCTTGATCTTGCCAAAGTGACTCAACAACTTGATAATAACGCAAAGTTACAGGCACTCCTTTTTTCGAGTAAATATAGTTTTTCATTCCTCTGGCTTTAAATAATACTTCAGCATGGCCATTTCCTCTTAAATATAATTCTCCATCAGCAATAATAGCGAACATAATCCCATCAGCTAACAGGCTGTAACCACCAAACTGTGGCTTCCTTGTCAATGCCCCAAACGAAGAAAAACCATTTTTGAGTTGAGTAAAACGTACCTCAGACAAAAACATACAGATCACTCCATGAGTTTTGTGCAAATAAATCTCTTATCCATAGATTTGTCCCAATTACTAGTAAAATAAATAACAGGAACAAGCAATTAAAAACATACGCAATCCAATTTTATCTGCCAATGGTTAAATGAGTTTACAGCCATTTACAATCAATATTTGCGAAGCTCTTTGAAAAAATAGACTTGATCTTAGCCTGACATGAAGATACTGTATATTAATACAGTTAATTGTGGCGAGGTTCATTATGGGCGTTCAATCATCCTGGGTTTACCCTTCTAAACACCAGTCAACCAAAAAGCGGCTATCACTCTCTTCACCTGTACAAGATGATTCAGCCAAAAGAGATGGGGTAGTGAAAGCGGGTAAAGAAGGTAAAGAAGGCATAGTGAGTGAATTGATTTATAGTGATAACCAATATAGCGATAACCAAGCGGTCATTAATCGTATATTACTACCGTTGTTACGCCAATCAGGAAATGAAGCCCGCTGGTTGCTATGGGTTAGTCCACATAAGAAACTGAGCCGCCAATGGTTAATTAACTCCGGATTACCTTTAGATAAGGTTATCCAATTAAATCGCATTAGCTCCATTACAACGGTAGAGGCAATGGAAAGAGCATTGGCGAGTGGTAATTACAGCGTGGTACTTGGCTGGCTACCAAAGTTATCAGAAAAAGATACCGTAAGATTACGGGCTGCGGCACAAAAAGGTAATGCACTGGGCTTTATTATGCGCCCACAAGATACAAATAAAGAAACTAACCGTGCTGAATCGCGATCAGATTTACTAAAAATCCATTCCATTCACTATCATTGACCAAAGCTAGAAATTATTGCAATATTCATAACACAAAATAACCAATTCAGGCCAAGAACCACTAATCACAATTAAAATCAATTAATTAAGGTAAGATTAGTTGTAAAGAATAGTAAAGTTTTTTTGAAATCATACATTATCTTTTAAATTTTTTACTCTATTAATCAAGGGGCACTTGTAACTTTTTAACTTCGTTGTAGACTTTACACCATTAAAGGTTACTGCACTTAGTACTGCGGTATTGTTTGGTCTATCGGTTTTATGATAGTGCAGTATTCCTAACTGAGTTTTTTAATCAATATGGCTCAACAACCTATCTTAGTAGATATTAAATTTAGTGCAGGCCATTCTTATGGATAAATAGTGAACACGAAAATGCGTAAAATTCAAAACGTACACACAATAAGGGTACCGAAGAATTTGAGCCCAACTCAGCGTTTGCTTTTATTACGAAGATGGCAAATGAAATAGCCTAATGGGGTAGGCAGTAAGTAAAAAGGCTCCCAAAGCCACTTGCCTATTGGGTGATGATAATAACGAGGCGTTAAAATGAAAAAGACAGCTATCGCGGTAGCAGTGGCAGTGGCCGCTTTCACAACTGCAACGCAAGCAGCTCCAAAAGACAACACTTGGTATACCGGTGGTAAGTTGGGTTGGTCCCAATACCATGACGTAAATTTCTACGGCAACGATTATACCAATGCAATCGGTAATGGCCCTACTCACAAAAACCAACTGGGTGCGGGTGCTTTCTTAGGTTATCAAGCCAATCCGTACCTAGGTTTTGAAATAGGTTATGACTGGTTAGGTCGTATGTCTTACAAAGGCAGCGTCAATAATGGTGCCTTCAAAGCTCACGGTTTCCAATTGGCAACCAAACTCAGTTATCCAATTATGGATGACTTGGATATCTATACCCGTCTGGGTGGTATGGTTTGGCGGGCAGATTCCAAAGCAACTTACGGCGCAACCAACAGACATCTGAAAAATCACGACACCGGTGTTTCTCCACTGGCAGCTATCGGCGTTGAGTATGCGATAACTAAAGACTGGGCTACTCGTCTGGATTACCAGTGGGTTAACAATGTCGGAGATGCAGGTTCAGTAGGTGCACGTCCTGATAACGGTCTGTTGAGCGTAGGTGTTTCTTATCGCTTCGGCCAAGATGAAGCAGCAGCCCCGATTGTTGCTCCAGCTCCGATTGTTGCTCCAACGCCAGCTCCAGCACCCGTTGTTGAAAATAAACGTTTTACCCTGCGTTCTGATGTGCTGTTCGAATTTGCAAGTTCTGAGCTGAAAGCCGAAGGTAAGCACAATCTGGATCAACTCTATACTGAGTTAGCAAATATCGACCCAAATCAGGGCAAAGTACTGGTTTTAGGCTACACTGACCGTATCGGTAAAGATGTTTACAATCAGAAACTGTCTCAGAAACGCGCTCAAAGCGTAGTTGACTATCTGGTATCTAAAGGTATCCCTGCCGGCAGCATCAGCGCGGAAGGTCACGGTAAAGCAAACCCAGTCACTGGTTCTACTTGTGATAAGGTTCGCAAACCTAACCTAATCAACTGCCTGGCACCAGATCGTCGTGTAGAGATCGAAATTCAAGGTACTAAAGAGGTTGTTACTCAAGCACAATCTGCTCAATAATAGCCTTTCTTGGTTGTAATTAATCATCAAAAGCTCAGAAAGCCCCATTGTCA
>NZ_JAJAFY010000076.1:0-12884 GCF_025384885.1 Photorhabdus kleinii | reverse complement strand
GTCCCTTCGAGTTCTCTTGATTTTGGCAAGGCTATCGCCCTGAGTGCCGCAGGAAACTGTCTGGCGGTGCATGGTTACGATGATTCCACAATAAGCACGATTTATGTGTATACACGCACGAATGGGATCTGGGATAGAGAAAATCCCATTAAGTTTTCGGTTCCTGCAAGTGACGTAAAGAATTTTGGCGGTTCTCTCGAACTGAATGACGAGGGAGATCGTCTGGCAGTGGGAACGTCTTCCAGGGTGTATGTATATACCTGTCTGAATAATAAGTGGAATATGGAAACACCGATGGAGATTTTGAACCCTTCAGACAATTTAAATGGTTTTGGTGGACCTGTTGGCCTGAATAAGGCGGGGACAAGTTTTGCTGTTGGTGCAGCAGTAGAGAGTGTCGATTCTAAGCCCAAAGCCGGTGCAGTTTATGTTTTTGAGAATATCAAATGATGGTCTAATCTAGGATAGCCCCATTTTTTGTATATATTACAAGGAAATGGGACTACCACAATGGGTGGTAATGCACTGACGCAGTGTGCGGCTAATGGTCGGTAAACTATATAAGTAAGCTGCTGAAATTTACGTCAGACTCAGCGGATTCAATATTGTTTGAAAAAATAGTCAATCATTTCTTGTTCAAATTCTAAGGCATCACGTCGTTCTGCAAGGTAGCTTTTTAGTACAGTGAGTGAGCGTAAGCTTTCGCGCAGTTGGATTTCGTTTTCTATATTTTGCCGCAATTTTTTGCAATGTTCGTGGAGGTTATTCTCTATTGCCTTCGATGTTTCACCTCCCAGTGTGCGCCAAATCATGCCCGGTAACGAATCAGATTTTTTTAGCTGATTAAGTTCATTGGCTAATATATCTATACGTGCTTTGAGCAATTTATTGATGTCGGATATATCCCGGCTGTTAAAACTGAAAGTTGGATCAATGTACTTGTGATACATGTTTATTATCGTCCAGACATCATTATCTTTCTTGGCTTGTGATAACTGTACCATCAATTGGTTTTTTTTCTTTTTCTCATCTAAATCCTGTTCACGATCTGGATGCAGTACCTTGGCTATTTTTCTATACATTTGGCTCACTTCCTGCGATTTAAACAAAGAATCCAGTTTTTTCTGGTCTTCTTCCGCAGGGTCGAAGTCAGTGGTCTCTTCTGCATCATATTCATCGTAGAAATGTTCTGATTCCCGTTGAAAATGCTGCTCTATGGTGGCACGCATTTTTTCAGGGTTTTTCATCATATCAAGTAATTCTTCATCAGATATTTCTTCATTAAAATCAAAATATTCACCAAAAGTCTGCCGGATCTCAGCCATCTGTTCTGGTGTCGGAATTTCCTCTTCTTTAAACGCATGAAGATTGGAAAAGTGATCGGTCAACTTATTGAGATCAAGGTTTTCGTTAAAAGGGTAAGTACATAACTCAGCAAGCTCTTCTTCTATCCAGACAAATAATTCTCTTCGCTGGTTTTTCCCCAGCGATTTTTTATCGGCAAATGAAAGCAACCGTGCCGCTTTATCATATCTGGACTGCATATATTGATGTTCTACCGGTAAGATCTCCTGTTGAAAGCGCATGAACAATTCGTCTTGTTGCTGTTGTAGCTTGGCGATCTTCAATTGGTATTTTTCGATGGACTTCCAGTAAGTTTTGAATTGTTGCTGAGGCGTTTTTGGTATCTGTTGTCCGCTCGATTTTCTTTTTTTTAGTTGCTTGTGCATCAATATTGTTCCTGAAGTTGAAACTCGTATGTTGCGTAATTAAAAATTATATTGTCAATATTCGTTGTCGTTTATCCCTATTCTGCAATATATTTTCGTAACATGCAAAACGTTATCGTTGCACAATTGTTACGTTGGCTTACAAATGGTGATTTTTGCTAATCTTTTCTTCCCTGATTGCAACAACTGTTTCACAGTACATTTCGTTTCGTTTGAATTATTCATGCTTGAGGACTCTGTGAGCAGCGACGAAGCTCGGTTTGAACAGGAAGGTGGTGCTTAAAAATACTATCAAAACAATAAAAAGTAGCACTACCGCAATGGGCGGTAATGCACTGAATCAAACCTGAACTTTGTGGCCGGAAAGCATGCTGTAACGGGCAGCTTGGCCGTCTGAACCATAAAGAGATGGGCTATGATGACTTTTTAGGAAAGCAATGGCTTTGCTATTTAAATCAAGATGCTGGGTTAACAACGAACCGTTATGGGTGTTTAAATCACGAACCCGGATAACCGCTTTGCCGATCTGTTGCCATAATGTGGCCAGCAAAGGTTGCTTATCATAAGGCGCAATGATGTTTAATGCTTTGCTCAAATTAAGACGTTGCTGTTCTGAATGGCTAAGTGCGGACAACAGAAAAATTTTTCGTTCTGTTATCTGGTGCAAATCTCGTGCTTCAATAAAACCCTCACACAGAATACGTTGTTCTTCCGCCATAGCTTGGGTCAGCGAGGTCAAATAGGTCACTTGCTGTTTGAGTAATTGTTGAAGTTCTTCCATAGCCGGTTTAATTATTTCTTATCGTATTGAAAGTTTTCGGCGGCTTCTTTGAGCAGAGCGTCTGCTATTTTACCGCTGTTCATTTTTAAGGTTCCGTGAGCAATAGCTTCTTTCAACTTTTGCACTTTTTGGATATTGATATCCTGGCTGCTTGGTTGAACCAGTTTTGTTTGTGCTTCGCTCAGTTTTACTTGTGCATCGCTGCTTTGTAAGGTAACGCCGGCGGTTTTTCGGGTGCCCTGAGCGCTTTCATTAGTTGGTCGCTGTTGAACAGCAGCGATAGCTAATAAGGGGTGAGTGCGTTCGATACTCATAATCATTATCCTTTATGGCCAGGCATAGGTTCACCTATGGATCGGAGCAGGTTACATGCCATTTGCATACCTGCAAATCGTGCTCTGCTGGTTATATCGGCACAGTGAACGAAAACTTTAGAACTTATAACATGATTTTTACATTGCCGTTTTCTAATGCCTGGCCGGTTATAACATGTCCTGAATTTATTCGAACCCTGACTTTATCAGAAATAGCGGCGTTATTAATAGCTTTCCCTTCGTTTCGTATCTGAAAGCCATTTCCCTGTATAATCACCGCCACACTCTGGCCTGACCGTACAACCCACGGGCGGCGTAACATATTATGAGTAATTGCCTGCCCCGCCGGGATGTTACGTATCGCAATACTATTTTTTATCTCATTTTTGTTAATGACCAGATCATGCGGTAGTCTTTCCAGTAATCCACTTCTGACCTGAAAATCTTTATCTGATAAAACATCATTACGCGAGATAGCTCGGCGGGTAACCAGATAATTCCCTGTCACACTGACAGAGACTTGAATGAATTTGCGTTGTTGATAGCAGATAACAGGTAAAGAGAGATTTCCCCAGTTTTGACCACCGATAGCGGGTTGAATTTCTGGCTGTTCACACTGAGGCCATTGTTGTTCAGGGGTTTTGATGTTAACAGAAACTTTATGATGATTATCCCGGTGTATCCGCTGGAAATAGTGCTCTATAGCTTGGGGTAAATTATTGCCCCATGCCATCGAAGTGATAAAGAAAAATGCGAACAGCCCGATAATATTTATAGCTTGCATCTTCTCGCTCTCATTATTTCTGTAGGTCAATACGCTGCCTTTTAGTCGCGTACATTTAGTCGTATATAAGTGTACCTACATTGAATATCGGCCAATGGGATAAATAGCAATCCAATTAGCGTCTATTCATCCGATAGGCTTTTCCTTCTGCGTTTATTCTGTTTACTGCGAATTTCGCGATCGCGAAAAGCGCTATTAAGGTTCACAATATAAGTCAGTCACATTAGAGGGAGGAATATGCTCGATAAATTAGATGCAGCCTTTCATTTTCAGCAGGAAGCCCTGTCATTGCGATCACGGCGACAAGAAATATTGTCCGCTAATATCGCCAATGCGGATACGCCCGGTTATCAAGCGCGGGATATTGATTTCGCCACACAACTGAAAAAAACCATTGCACACGGTCGGGTTACCGGAAACGGGATCGGGCTGACGCTGACATCCGATCGGCATATTCCTATTCAGCCTCAGAAGAGAATGGAGATGGACTTACTGTATCGGGTGCCTTATCAGGCAGCGATGGATGGCAACACGGTGGATATGGATATGGAACGCAGCAATTTTATGGATAACAGCTTGAAATATCAGGCTGAACTGACTGCGACCAGCTCTCAAGTTAAAAGCATGATGTCAGTCTTACAGCAAGGATAAGGGCAATGTCTTTACTCAGTGTTTTTGATATTGCTAGTTCGGCATTATCAGCGCAATCCCAACGATTAAATGTCAGTGCCAGCAATATGGCAAATGCCGATAGTGTCACAGGGCCTGATGGTCAGCCATACCGGGCTAAACAGGTGGTTTTCCGGGTTGCCGCAGCGGCGGGGCAAGAAACAGGCGGCGTCAGAGTCAGTGAAATTGTGGATGATCCCACCCCTTTCCGCCTCGAGTACCAGCCGGGACACCCGTTGGCTGATGAAAAGGGTTATGTGCGGATGCCAAATGTTGATGTGGTCGGAGAAATGATTAACACCATTTCCGCTTCCCGTAGTTATCAAGCCAACGTTGAAGTGCTTAATACAACTAAATCGATAATGTTGAAAACATTGACGTTAGGTCAGTAACAGGAGGGATTCATGGCTATTACCAGTTCAGTGAATGAATCACTGAATAACACGATTGCTGGAGAGTCAGCATTGGCCAGTAAGAAGAAGGGTAGTGAAGAGCTGAATAGCAACTTCATGAAATTGCTGGTCGCGCAAATGAAAAATCAAGATCCAACTAACCCGATGAAGAACAATGAGCTGACCTCCCATTTGGCGCAGATTAACACACTCGCGGGGATCGAAAAGCTGAATACCACCCTGGGGTCTATTGTTGGTCAGATAAATAATAATCAGCCTGTACAGGCATCGGCCCTGATTGGACGGGGCGTGATGATCCCTGGGAATACTATTTTGGCTGGTTTAAACAAAGAAGCTGGGAACGTCAGTACGACACCATTTGGTATTGAGTTGGAAAGGCCCGCGGATAGTGTGCAAGTCACCATTACTGATAAACAAGGGACTGTTGTACGCCAAATTGATCTCGGTGGATTGGAAGCGGGTGTCCATAGCTTCCACCCTTGGGATGGCAAAAAAGAAGATGGCACTAATGTTGAGGATGGCGCTTATAACTTCACCATTACTGCCAGCTATAAAGGCGAACAGAGAGTATTTCAGCCGCTGAGGTTTGCGAAGGTAAATGGCGTTACTCGTGACGCGGACGGCGCTAAGTTAGATTTAGGACGGATCGGTACTGTCACAATGGATCAGATACGTCAGATTCTTTAACCAACAAGAATTTTAACGGAGAATAGTATGGCTTTTTCACAAGCAGTAAGTGGTTTGAATGCTGCGGCAGGTAATTTGGATGTTATTGGTAATAATATCGCTAACGCGGCGACATATGGCTTTAAATCCAGCACGGTTGCTTTTTCTGACATTTTTGCCGGTTCTCAGGTGGGTCTGGGGGTAAAAATATCGGGTGTTAATCAGAATTTTAAAGATGGTACGCCGACCACGACTAATCGCCCACTTGATCTGGCGATCACTCAGGGCGGTTTTTTCCGTATGCAAGGCGGTGATGGTGAGATCTACTATTCCCGTAACGGTCAATTCAAGATGGATGAGAACCGTAATATTATCAACATGCAAGGCATGAAATTGACCGGCTATCCCGCAGTCGGTGTCAATGGCGGCGCGCCGGAGATTCAGAAAGGGGCTAACCCAGAGCCGATTACAATACCTCAAGGTATACTGGCGGCTAAAGCAACAACTAAGGTTACGATGACAACCAACCTTAATTCGATGCATAAAAAACCGGCAGATGTTTTCTCGCCAGAAAATAAGGATTCTTATAACTATCCTACCAGTGTTACCACCTTTGATAGCCTGGGTAACCCACATGCTATCAAGGTTTTCTTTGTGAAAACGAACGATAACGAATGGCAGGTTCATGCTCAGGATAGTGCGGTTGAGGGCGCTAAAGCAGCTCCATTGGGGACGTTGAAATTTGATGGTAATGGTAAGCTGATTGGTGACAATAATCAGTTTACATTTAATGTTCCCTCTCTGAATGGCTCTAATGCCGCTGATATCACCATTGATTTTAATGGCAGTAAACAGCAGAAAATTGATGCTGATAGCATATCGACGCTCAAGCAAGACGGTTATGCCGCAGGTGAATTCAATGGCTACCGTATTGAGGACGATGGTCGTGTCATCGGCACCTATTCCAATCAGCAATCTCAATTATTAGGCCAGATCGTTCTGACTAACTTTGCTAACCCAGAGGGGCTGGCAGCGCAGGGTGACAACGTTTGGATAGAGACGGGTGCTTCAGGTAGCCCAGTTGTTGGCATTGCAGGATCGGGGGGTTTTGGTAAATTGCTCAGTGGTTCGCTGGAAGCATCCAACGTCGATATGAGCCAGGAGCTGGTTAATATGATCGTGGCGCAGCGCAACTACCAATCCAGTGCGCAAACCATTAAAACTCAAGATCAGATCCTGCAAACGCTGGTCAGTATGCGTTGATAGTTTCAGGATAGCATTATGGATCATGTCATTTATACCGCAATGGGCGGTGCTCGTCAGACACTAGAACATCAGGCAGTGACGGCAAATAACCTGGCTAATGCCTCGACGCCGGGTTTTAAGGCGCAACTGGCTGCTTTGCGGGCGGTGCCTGTGGAAGGTGCTACCTTTAATACCCGTACTTTAGTTGTAGCTTCAACGCCGGGCTTTGACAATCGTCAAGGGCCGATGAACTATACTTCTCGTCCGTTGGATGTGGCGATTGGGCAGGGGGGATATCTGGCGGTTCAGCTTGAAGAGGGTTCTGAGGCTTACACGCGTAACGGCAGTATTCAGATTTCAGCGGAAGGTCAGCTAACTGTTCAAGGTAACTTGTTGATGGGGGACAACGGCCCGATCAATGTTCCGCCGCAGGCTGAATTAACCCTGGCGACGGATGGTTCTATATCTGCACTGATTCCTGGTGATCCGCCAACACAATTGGGACAACTTGGCAGATTGAAAATGGTGAAACCGGAGAGCGATCAGCTAGTTCGCGGTGATGATGGCCTCTTTCACATGACGGAACAGGCGCAAACGTTACAGGGTAATGTCTTGCCAGCCAGTGATGAGGTGAAATTAATTCCCGGAGTGCTTGAAGGAAGTAACGTCAACCCAATGGAAAGCATGGTGAGTATGATTGCCAATGCCCGCCGTTTTGAAATGCAGATGAAAGTCATCCATAGCTCAGATGAAAATGCACAACGTGCTAATCAGCTATTAGCAATGAGTTGATTTAGACACAGAGGATAAAACCGATGATCCGATCATTATGGATTGCTAAAACTGGGCTGGATGCCCAGCAAACCAATATGGATGTGATTGCCAACAACTTGGCAAACGTCAGCACCAATGGTTTTAAACGCCAGCGTGCCGTTTTTGAAGATCTGCTTTACCAGAACATTCGTCAGCCAGGAGCGATGTCATCGGAACAAACCCGCTTGCCTTCTGGTTTACAGATAGGTACCGGGGTGCGTCCGGTAGCAACAGAACGTATACATAGTCAGGGAAACTTATCTGAAACTAATAACAGCCATAATGTTGCCATTAGAGGAAAGGGTTTCTTTCAGGTCCAGTTACCTGATGGTACCAGCGCCTATACCCGTGACGGTTCATTTCAGGAAGATCAAAACGGGCAGTTGACAACCGCTAACGGTTTTTTGATCTTCCCTACCATTACCATTCCTGATAACGCGACGGACCTCACCATTAGCCGTGATGGTGTTGTCAGCGTGAAAGTACAGGGGCAATCGGCCCCTCAGCAAGTTGGTCAATTTACCCTGACAACCTTTATCAATGACAGTGGGTTAGAAAGTATCGGCGAAAACCTTTATGTAGAGACTAGCAGCTCTGGCATACCGATTGAAAACACACCGGGAATCAATGGCGCTGGGTTGCTCCAGCATAAATATGTCGAAACATCTAACGTCAATATCGCTGAAGAATTGGTCAACATGATTCAGACTCAGCGTGCTTATGAAGTTAACAGTAAGGCGGTGTCGACGTCTGATCAGATGCTGCAAAAACTGACTCAGTTATAACCTAAATCGTCAATCAGAACCGCGGGGGAACATTCAAGTTTCCCCGTTATTCAGGGATAAATAAAGAGTATCGAAGATGGATACAATGGCTGTTGCCGAGACCAGCGCCGTTTGTCAGTTCCGCCATTTACGGAAAAATGTGGCGAATAAATGGCGTTGTAGTATAGCACTGGCGGTATTGTCACTAACGGGCTGTGCGTATATACCACAAAAACCCTTGGTTGAGGGGGTAACCACCGCAGCACCTTCCGCGGCAACCGCGCCAGTCCCTAATGGCGCTATTTTTCAAGTAGTACAGCCGGTTTATTATGGTTATCAGCCGCTATTTGAAGATCGCCGACCACGAAATATTGGCGATACCCTGACGATTACATTGCAGGAAAATGTCAGCGCCAGTAAGAATTCTTCGGCCAATGCCAGCCGTAATGGAAAAAACACGTTTTCCGCAGCACTGACTCCCCGTTTCCTGAAAGGGTTAATTGGTGGAGATAAAACCGATCTGGATATGGAAGCAGAGAATACTTTTGGTGGGAAAGGCGGCGCTAATGCGAATAACACCTTCAGAGGGACGATTACCGTGACAGTCGATCGGTTATTGGCAAACGGTAACTTACATGTGGTCGGTGAAAAGCAGATTGCTATCAATCAGGGAACCGAGTTTATTCGTTTCTCCGGTGTCGTTAACCCACGGACAATTAATGCTAATAACACCGTCAGTTCCAATCAGGTCGCTGATGCCCGCATCGAATATGTGGGGAATGGTTATATCAATGAAGCGCAGAACATGGGCTGGTTACAGCGTTTCTTCCTGAATGTTGCACCATTTTAACAGGGGATGGTTATGATAAAACAATTTGCTGTCAGCCTTCTTCTTGTATTGCTGACTCTGGTGACAACAACGGCATCAGCAGAACGTATCCGTGATCTCACCACGGTTCAAGGAGTACGGGAAAATGCGTTGATTGGTTATGGATTAGTGGTTGGGCTGGATGGAACGGGTGACCAGACGACTCAGACGCCATTTACCACTCAGAGCTTAAGCAACATGTTATCCCAATTGGGGATTACCGTTCCTCCGGGAACCAATATGCAGTTGAAAAACGTGGCTGCCGTGATGGTCACCGCGAAGTTACCGCCGTTTGGCCGTGCCGGGCAGAATATCGACGTAGTGGTTTCTTCACTGGGGAACGCGAAAAGCTTACGTGGTGGTACTTTGCTGATGACACCGTTAAAAGGTGTTGATAATCAAGTCTATGCTCTGGCGCAGGGTAATATATTGGTTGGCGGCGCTGGCGCCAGCGCGGGGGGAAGCAGTGTAAAAGTCAATCAGCTTGCAGGTGGTCGGATTAGTAACGGTGCAGTGATTGAACGGGAATTGCCTACGCAGTTTGGTGAAAATGGCGTACTGAATCTTCAATTAAATAACGAAGACTTCTCACTGGCGCAGCAAATTAGCGATACCATCAATCGTACGGGCGGAACGGGAACAGCAACGCCGTTGGATGCCCGCACAGTACAATTGCGTATGCCGAGAGATAAAAGTGAGCAGGTTAAATTCCTCTCCCATGTGCAGAATCTCACTGTCCGTGTTGATGTCGGTGATGCCAAAGTGATTATCAACTCTCGCACCGGCTCTGTGGTAATGAACCGTAATGTCATGCTGGATAGCTGCGCTGTTGCTCAAGGGAATCTTTCTGTCATTGTCGATAATCAGGTGGTTATTAGTCAGCCCAATACACCGTTAGCAGGTGGCAGTACCGTTGTTACTCGTAATCCCGCTGTTGCTGTCCGTGAACAAAATGGTGCGTTGCAGCAGGTTAACGCCAGTGCAAGTTTGAGCCATGTTATTCAAGCCTTGAATGCACTGGGCGCGACCCCGAATGATTTAATGTCAATCTTACAGGCAATGGAAAGTGCAGGTTGTCTGCGGGCGAAATTGGAGATCATTTGATGAATGATTTTTTAACCCTGCCCGGTGCGGCTTATGATGTACAGTCGGTTAACACGTTAAAATCCAATCTGGCAAAAGATCCACAACAGGGGCTACGGCAAGTAGCCCAACAAATGGAAGGGCTATTTGTTCAGATGATGTTGAAAAGCATGCGTTCAGCTCTGCCTAAAGATGGCATGTTGAGCAGTGAACAGACGCGCCTTTATACTTCGATATACGATCAGCAAATCGCGCAAAATATGGCTCAGAAGGGGCTAGGTTTTGCCGATATGATGCTCAAGCAGCTTGCTAACAACAAAACTGCCCCTGGCGAAATAGCGGGCAAGATCCCCATGACTCTGGATAACGAAGTTTTACAAACCTTGCCAAGGCAGGCGCTTGAGCAATTTATACGTCGAACGGCACCGAAACCCGAGGCGGCACCTAAACCGCTTCCCCTAAACAGCACAAATTTTATATCTACGCTTTCGACCCCTGCCCGGATAGCTAGCCAACGCAGTGGTATTCCTCATTTGCTGATTATTGCTCAGGCCGCATTAGAGTCTGGTTGGGGACAAAGAGAGATTCTGACCGCTGAGGGTAAGCCAAGTCATAATCTGTTTGGTATTAAAGCGGGTAAAGGTTGGAAAGGGCCGGTAACCAATATCTTGACCACAGAATATATCAACGGTGAGCCTCAGAAAATGAAGGATAACTTCCGTGTTTATGGCTCTTATGTGGAAGCGATTGAGGATTACGTCACATTACTGACAGAAAGTCCCCGTTACGCCAACGTTGCCCGTTCTGTTACCCCGGAACAAGGGGCTTATTCCTTACAACAGGCAGGTTATGCGACCGATCCCGGATATGCGAAAAAACTGGTCTCAGTTATTCAACAGTTAAAAGGTGCTGGAGAGCAGGCGGTAAAAGCTTATACCTACGATTTGAGTAAACTATTTTGATCTCTATTTTGCTCAAGTTTTATTGAGCTCAGCCGATAAATTAAAGCAATTCAGACTTTGTTTTTAGTTATCTGAAAGATTGTTTGCCGCCACCCACTAGCGGAGACATAAATAAAACGCAAAAGGATCTTCTGATGTCCAACAGTCTTATTAATACCGCGATGAGTGGCCTTCAGGCTGCTCAGATTACTCTGGGAACCGTGAGTAATAACCTTGCAAATTCCAAAGTTCCTGGTTACAACCGGCAATCGACAGTTATCAATCAAAACGGTGGCACGATGACGTCCGTTGGCTTTATCGGAAATGGTGTTACTGTTACCAGTATTAACCGTCAATATAACGAATTCATTAATCAACAACTGTCTGCGGCTCAGGCGAAACAAGGGGCATTAACCACTTATACTCAGCAAATTTCCCAGATTGATAATTTGCTGGCAGACAAAGCGAATAACCTGTCAAACACCATTGATAACTTCTTTACCAGTTTACAAAATGTCGTCAGTAATGCGGAAGATGATGCAGCCAGAACGACAGCGATTGGTAAATCAAAGGGGATGGTAAACCAGTTGAAAAGTGCGGATGCCTTCCTGCGTAAAATGGAAAATAACATTAATCGGGGAATAGCTAACTCGGCTGAGTCTATTAATAACTATGCGCAGCAAATTGCTAAACTCAATGGTGAAATTACCCGTATGAGAGGCGGTGGTAGTGCTGAGCCGAATGCATTACTGGATCAGCGTGATCAATTGGTCAATGAACTGAATAAACTGGTTGGGGTGAGTGTGACTCAGCAGGACGGTGACACTTATAATGTGACTTTTGCCGGTGGATTGACACTGGTTCAGGGAACAACCGCTTATCGAGTGGAAGCGATTTCATCCAATGCGGACAGTAGCCGCATTACATTAGGTTATGATCGTGGTTTTGGCGATGTTGTTGAAATTGATGAAAGATTCATTGATAAAGGGCAATTAAGCGGCACATTGAGGGCGCGTAGTGAAGTGCTGGATAATTCCCGTAATCAGTTAAACCAATTAGCGTTGGTATTGGGCGATCAATTTAATCAGGTTCATCGTGCTGGTTTTGATTTAAAAGGCAAACCGGGTGAAGATTTCTTCACATTTAATAACCCGGATGTAATTGCTGATAGTAAAAATAAAGGTTCTGTTGATTTTAAAGTGAAATATACAGATACCTCAGCGGTGAAAGCCAGTGATTATCATATTAGCTACGATGGGGCTAATTGGAAAATCCAGCGAGCCTCTGATAAGGCGGATATTGCTGCCAAAGTAACAGGTAATACACTGGAATTTGATGGATTAAAAGTTGAAGTTGATCCAACCGATGCAAAAGAACACGATCGATATACACTGAAAGCGGTCAATGGTGTTATTAGCAGTATGGCGGTTAATATTAAAGATGCGTCGCAATTGGCGGTTGCCGGTACTAAAGATGGTGGGCCGAGTGATAACGTTAATGCCAAAAAACTCATTGAATTGCAGAACAAAAAATTGGTAGAGGGTAAAGCATCATTTTCTGGTGCTTATGCTTCGATGGTCAGTACTATTGGTAACCAGACTAGCACGGCGAATGTTGATTTAGAAACTCAGAATAATATTACTAAACAACTTTACGCTGAACAGCAGTCGGTTTCCGGCGTCAACGTAGATGAAGAATATGGCGCATTACAAAACTTACAGCAATATTATCTGGCCAATGCTCAAGTTATCCAGACTGCTACAACGCTATTTAATGCTATTTTAGAACTCCGTCACTAATAAACGAGCCATTT
>NZ_JAJAFY010000075.1:0-13261 GCF_025384885.1 Photorhabdus kleinii | reverse complement strand
AAGCCCTGCTTAAACAGCAGGGCTTTTTCTTTTCTACCTGTGTTGCCGTAACCAACCTGCCCTCGGTATGACGCTGAAATATTTTTGCTTATCTATCTAATCAGCGACAATTTGGCTTGTTTAAGATAAAGTAAACCCTTATAAAAATTCTTCTAAAACACTACGGGAGGTCGAATTGATCCCGGACGTATCAAAGGCTCTATCATGGCTAGAGGCGCATCCGACAATTTTAAAGGGAATTCGTCGCGGTGTTGAACGTGAAACATTGCGTATTACTTCAGATGGTAGTTTAGCCATAACAGAACATCCTAAAACACTCGGTGCAGCGCTTACGCATAAATGGATTACTACTGACTTTGCTGAGTCATTGTTGGAATTCATAACACCAGTTGGTGATGATATAAAATATACGATTTCTTTTCTTGGCGATATTCATCGTCACACGGCGCGTATGCTGGACAAAGAAAAAATGTGGCCATTAAGTATGCCATGCTTTATTGATGCGGAAGAGAACATCACTTTGGCTCAATATGGTGCATCGAATGTTGGTCGCTATAAGACCTTATACCGTGAAGGTCTGAAAAATCGTTATGGCGCGTTGATGCAGACCATATCCGGGGTTCATTATAATTTTTCATTGCCAATTGAGTTTTGGCGTGCTTGGGCTGGTGTTGAAGATGCAGAGAGTGGTAAGGAGCAGATCTCTAATGGTTATTTCCGCTTGATCCGTAACTATTATCGCTTTGGATGGGTGATCCCATATTTGTTTGGTGCTTCTCCGGCAATTTGTTCCTCGTTCTTACGTGGAAGAGAGACTTCTTTTCTTTTTGAACGGACAGAAGATGGAACTTGTTATCTGCCTTATGCGACTTCACTAAGAATGAGTAATTTGGGGTACACCAATAAATCACAGAGCGATCTGAATATTACGTTTAATAACCTACATACTTATATTGAAGGGCTGAAAAAAGCGATTCACAAGCCATCTGACGAGTTTGCTAAGTTGGGCACTAAGCAAGGTGATAAATATATTCAGCTCAATACCAACGTCTTACAAATTGAAAATGAGTTGTATGCGCCAATCCGACCTAAGCGTGTCACTAGAGGGAATGAATCGCCTTCTGATGCTTTGTTGCGTGGGGGAGTGGAATATATCGAAGTTCGTTCATTGGATATTAATCCATTTGCTGCGATTGGTGTCAATGAAACACAAATTCGTTTTCTTGACCTATTCTTAATATGGTGTGTGCTTGCCGAAGCGCCGGAAATGGGCAGTGATGAATTAGATTGTTGCCGTAAGAATTGGAATAGAGTGATCCTTGAAGGGCGTAAACCAGAGCAAATGATTGGCTTTGGTTGTGGAAGTGTGGAAGAACCGCTAGTAAAAGTTGGTAAAAAGTTATTTAGTGACTTGAAACGGGTTGCCGCAATATTGGATAGTTGTTCTGGCACACAGTATCAAAAGGTTTGCGAAGAATTAATTGCTATGTTTGATGATTCATCACTGACTTTATCGGCCCGTGTGCTGGAAAAAGTGAAGAGCCAGGGCATTGGTGGTTTTGGACTGGAACTAGCAGATGAATACCGCCAGCAATTGATCAATGAGAAATATGAGGTTATTAGCGACGAGCAGTTCGCTATAGAACGCAGGGCCTCCGTAGAGCGACAAGACGCATTGGAACGTGAGGATACGATGAGTTTTGATGAGTATCTAAAACAACAAACAGGATACTAGAAAAAATGGCCACAAGTAAAAGTGGCCAAATGGGATTTTCTAGAGAATAGGGATAATAATTATGCGTCTTTCATTCTTTACGACCGGTGGCAGATGAAAAGGTTTCATTTGCTTGAAGAAAAATCTGAATTTTTTGTGGAGATAAAGAAATGCCTTTACTGGATAGTTTTACTGTTGACCATACTCGTATGAATGCGCCAGCCGTAAGAGTTGCTAAGACTATGAAAACGCCTCATGGCGACACCATCACAGTTTTTGACTTACGTTTCTGTATACCCAATAAACAGGTTATGCCTGAAAAGGGTATTCATACACTTGAGCATTTGTTTGCTGGTTTTATGCGCAATCACCTCAATGGTGAGGGTGTTGAAATTATTGATATATCGCCAATGGGATGTCGAACAGGTTTTTATATGAGCTTGATTGGCGCCCCGGCAGAAATACGCGTTGCAGACGCATGGAAAGCGGCTATGGCTGATGTCTTGAAAGTGAAAGATCAGAGCCAGATCCCAGAACTAAATATTTATCAATGTGGTACTTATCACATGCATTCACTGACAGAAGCTCAGGATATTGCACGTCATATTCTTGATTCAGATGTCCTCGTTAATAAGAATGACGAGTTGGCATTGCCAGAAGAAAAACTGACCGAATTGAAAGTGTAGTTCCATAGCAGTGATAATATTTCGGGTTCCTGAGATGAAGTATACCCTATGGATTTCAAGATGCATCGCGGCAGCAAAGGAGCGAATCCCCGGGCGCATAGATAACTATGTGACCGGGGTGAGTGAGTGCAGCCAACAAAGAGGCAACTTGAAAGATGACGGGTATATTAACAGGAACTTGCCGTTGGAGGTTGGTGGTGCGCCTCCAGCGGCGTCAATTTTCCGCCTCGATTTAAATGGCTTGTGCTTTTTGCTCAGGAAATTGGCTAATGGGAGTGACTCGAACTTGTTTAATGACATTATCGTTGACTGAAAGTACTTCAAAATTATATTTGCCGATTTGCACTTGTACATTAAGTGCGGGTATTTCTCCTAATTCTTCAAGCACCATACCATTAACCGTTCGTGGCCCATCAACAGGCAATGCCCAGTTAAAGGCTTTATTTAATTCGCGGATATTGGCTGTCCCGTCAATCAAAATAGTCCCATCGCTTTGTGGTGAAACTTCTTCTGCCAGAGAAGGAGACATTGATGTTGTAAAATCACCGACAATCTCTTCGAGGATATCTTCAACAGTGACCAGACCTTGAATATCACCGTATTCATCAACGATGAGCCCGGCTTTCTCCTTATTACGTTGGAAATTTACTAACTGGATATTAAGTGGTGTGCTGACGGGGACATAATAGATTTTATCTGCTGCTTTTATCAGGTTTCTTTTGGTGAACTCTTTTTTTTCTGTCATCAGTCGGTAAGCTTCACGCACACGAAGCATGCCAATGGCATCATCAAGTGAATCACGGTAAAGCACGATCCGGCCATGAGGTGAATGAGTTAATTGCCGTATGATGGATTTCCAGTCATGATTAATATCAATGCCAATAATTTCATTACGGGGAACCATAATGTCGCCGATTGTGACTTTTTCCAGATCTAAAATTGAAGTCAGCATAGCCTGATTTTGCTGTGATAGCTTGGCATTTGATTCATTCACAATAGTGCGAAGTTCATCTTTACTCATTGCGTGACTAGAGCCAGTAGGTTGTTTGATACCAAGGCAACGCATTAACAATAAAGTAATTTTATTTAGCACCCAGACCAACGGCAGCATGATTTTCTGTAACGGGCGGAGCAAAAAACTACTCGGAAAAGCGACTCTTTCAGGATAGAGGGCGGCTATCGTTTTTGGCATAACTTCAGAAAATATCAGTACGATAAACGTCAGAATACCGGTTGCAATAGCGACTCCGGCATCACCGTAAAGACGCATACCAATGATAGTAGCGAGTGCTGAAGCAAGAATATTAACCAGATTATTGCCGATAAGAATCAGACTGATGAGCTGCTCAGGATGACGAAGTAATGCTTCAACTCTGCGGGCAGAGTGGTTCCCTTGCTTTGCCAGATGACGTAAGCGATAACGATTCATTGTCATCATACCTGTCTCGGAGGCGGAGAAATAAGCTGAGACAATGACCATGATGATTAAAATAATCAGTAATGTGCTTGTTGAGACATGCTCCAAAGCAGAATTCCTTCCAAGTATTGATTGAACATAATAATACTCCTAGTAAATCATGATTTCCTGCAATAATCGATTACCGAAATAGGCGAGTGTCAGGGTAAATGCGCCGATCAGGTTAAACCAGATAACGCGTTTACCGCGCCATCCATCATGGTAGTGACCCCATAATAAAACAATGTAAACAAACCATGCGATAATAGACAAAATTGCTTTATGGATGTTTTCGCTACTGAAAATATTATCCATGTAGAGGATGCCAGTGCAGAGTGTCAACGTTAGCAATATTACGCCAAGCTGAGTGATATGAAACATTTTGCGTTCAATGAACATTAATGGGGGCATATCTGGCGTAAAAGTGAGTTTTTTATTTTTAAGCTGATGATCCAACCACCCAAGCTGTAATGCATATAATGCAGCGATAAGTAAAGTCGCATAACCAAGAAGCGCCAACCCAATATGGATAGATAATTCAAAGCTGGCCTCTAGATGGGTAATGAATTCACCTGGCATAAGACTCGCTAAAACCAAATTTATCATGGAAAAACTGTAAACAATGGGTAGCAGGAACCAAGCACGGCCGTGAGAAGCGACAATTGTCATTATGATACAAGTAAGTAAACTGACGATAGAACCTAGGTTTAGGAGGGTGAGGTTTTGCCCGCTGCTGACGTGGAATATCTGGTGTTTAAGTGCAATAGCATGACAAATTAAAGCGACAATCGCGGAAAGTAATGCCAGCCTGCGGTATCCTTTCGGTTTCCGCAGCAAGCCGGGAATAATCAGTACCAGGCTGAATAAATAAGCGAATGAAGAAATTATAGAAAATACTGGCATAGCATTAGTCGTTTTAGCGATAGTTTTAGGTTGAATTAAAGCTTAAGTATACCGCCAGCAAGGATAGCCTCCAACCGTTGTTAATCATCGGTGTGAATCTCTGTGCAGAGATCCCTTTCCATCGTGTTATAATTTGCGGAATATGCCTTACAGGTAGCCCATTTTTAAAAATTGAGCAGAGACAATGTTTGATAATTTAACCGACAGACTATCGCGCACATTGCGCAATATCAGTGGCCGTGGGCGACTGACCGAAGATAACATTAAAGAGACACTACGCGAAGTTCGCATGGCTTTACTTGAAGCTGACGTCGCATTGCCTGTAGTGCGTGATTTTATTTCATGTGTTAAAGAGAGCGCGGTAGGCCACGAGGTTAATAAAAGCCTGACTCCCGGCCAAGAGTTTGTCAAAATTGTTCAGAATGAACTCGTTAAGGCGATGGGGGAAGTTAACAGTGAACTGAATCTTTCTACTCAGCCGCCTGCTGTCGTATTAATGGCGGGTCTACAAGGTGCAGGTAAAACGACTAGCGTTGCCAAGCTAGGTAGCTTTCTGAAAGGAAAGCAGAAGAAAAAAGTTTTGGTGGTATCTGCTGACGTCTATCGTCCAGCGGCTATCAAACAGCTTGAAACCTTGGCGCAGGCAGTTGGTATTGATTTCTACCCTTCTGATGCTCAGGAAAAACCCGTTGATATCGTGACTCAAGCGGTACAGCACGCCAGATTGAAATTCTATGATGTGCTTTTGGTGGATACTGCGGGTCGTCTACATGTTGACGAAGCAATGATGGATGAAATCAAACAGGTTCATAAAGCCATCAATCCAGTAGAAACCCTATTTGTTGTTGATGCAATGACGGGGCAGGATGCGGCTAATACCGCGAAAGCTTTCAATGAAGCATTGCCACTGACCGGTGTAGTGTTAACGAAAGTCGATGGTGATGCCCGTGGCGGTGCTGCGCTATCTATTCGTCATATTACTGGTAAGCCGATTAAATTCTTGGGTGTTGGTGAAAAAACGGATGCGTTGGAGCCATTCTATCCGGATCGTATTGCCTCTCGAATCCTTGGAATGGGCGATGTTCTCTCCCTGATTGAAGAGATTGAAAGTAAAGTCGATCGCACCCAGGCTGAAAAGCTGGCTTCTAAACTAAAGAAAGGTGACGGCTTCGATTTAAATGATTTTCTAGATCAGTTAAAGCAGATGCGTAACATGGGGGGAATGGCCAGCATGTTAAGCAAAATGCCGGGGATGTCTCAAGTGCCAGATGCAGTGAAATCCCAGATGGATGATAAAATTCTGGTAAAAATGGAAGCTATTATCAATTCTATGACGCGTAAAGAGCGACAAAAACCAGAAATAATCAAAGGTTCTCGTAAACGTCGTATTGCTAATGGTTCTGGCACTCAGGTTCAAGATGTTAACCGTTTGCTTAAACAATTCGACGAAATGCAGCGCATGATGAAAAAGATGAAGAAAGGCGGCTTGGCAAAAATGATGCGTGGTATGAAAGGCATGATGCCACCCGGATTTATGGGCCGTTAATCGATAAAGTCTCGAAGAATATCCACTTTGGATTGCTTTTTGCGCCAAAGTGAGTAAACTTTTCGGGCTTTTTATCTGATAACCGGACTTCGTTCCTCGATGAAGTCTGGTTGTTTTGTTAACTAATGAGGATGTTATGGTAACAATTCGTTTAGCTCGTGGCGGCGCCAAAAAGCGTCCGTTTTACCAAGTAGTCGTGACCGATAGCCGCAGCCCGCGTGATGGTCGCTTTATCGAGCGCGTTGGCTTCTTCAACCCTATTGCAACAGGGAAAGCAGAAGTATTGCGTTTAGATCTGGACCGTATTGAACATTGGATTGGTCTGGGTGCAACTGTGTCTGATCGTGTTTCTACACTGATCAAAGACGCCAAAAAAGCAGCTTAATCTGTCGCGGTGGTAACTATGAGCAAGCAAACCTGTTTTGAACCGCCTGTAAACCCAATTGTATTGGGAAAATTAGGTTCAACTTATGGTATTCGTGGTTGGCTCAGAGTTTTTTCTTCCACCGAACATGCCGAAGACATTTTTGAGTATCAACCGTGGTTTATTCAACGGGCAGGCCGGTGGCAACACATCGAACTAGAAACCTGGAAACACCACAATCAGGATATGATCATCAAAATTAAAGGTATTGATGATCTGGATGCTGCGAATTTACTGACTAATTGCGAAATTATTGTAGATTCAGAACAACTGCCAGAGCTGGATACGGGTGATTACTACTGGAAAGACTTAATAGGCTGCCAGGTAATCAGCACAGCAGGTTATAACTTGGGGACTGTCAATGACATGATGGAAACCGGTTCTAACGACGTAATGGTAATTAAAGCAAACCTGAAAGATGCATTCGGTATCAAGGAACGGCTAATTCCGTTTCTTGATGGGCAGGTTATCAAGAAAGTCGATCTCGCTACTAAAACCATTGAAGTAGATTGGGATCCTGGTTTTTAAACTCCGGTTATAAGCGGTTGAAATGAGTGGGACGCGATAATGTGGATTGGGGTTATTAGCCTGTTTCCTGAAATGTTCCGCGCAATAACCGATTATGGGGTAACTGGCCGGGCAGTGAAAAATGGCCTGTTAAGTATTGAATGCTGGAATCCACGGGATTTTACCTATGACCGGCATCGTACCGTTGACGATCGACCTTATGGCGGTGGTCCAGGCATGTTGATGATGGTTCAGCCTTTACGGGAAGCCATTCATGCAGCAAAAACTGCGGCAGGCGAAGGTGCAAAAGTGATTTATCTTTCACCTCAGGGACGCAAACTCAACCAACAAGGGGTTTGTGAGCTGGCAACAAATGAAAAACTGATTTTGATTTGTGGCCGCTATGAAGGGATAGATGAGCGGGTGATCCAAACCGAGATTGACGAAGAATGGTCTATCGGTGATTACGTACTCAGCGGTGGTGAAATCCCTGCAATGACGATGATTGACTCAGTTTCTCGGTTCATTCCGGGCGTTCTGGGGCATCAGGCATCAGCGGAGGAGGACTCTTTTGCTGATGGATTGCTGGATTGTCCGCACTATACTCGCCCGGAGGTATTAGATGGTATGGAAGTTCCACCAGTGTTGCTGTCTGGAAATCATGCTGAAATTAATCGCTGGCGGATGAAACAATCGCTTGGCCGGACCTGGCTTAGAAGACCTGAACTTCTGGAAAACCTAGCTCTGACTGACGAGCAAAGGATATTGCTAACAGAGTTCCAACGGGAACATCTAACTGAAGCAACTAATTAATCCAGACATATCCCCGAAGGGAATGTCTCTGATATATCAGTTTACCTAGGGTAAGAGAATTATTATGAGCAACATTATTAAACAACTTGAACAAGAGCAGATGAAGCAAGACGTACCTTCATTCCGTCCGGGTGACACCGTGGAAGTTAAGGTATGGGTCGTAGAAGGTGCTAAGAAACGTCTGCAGGCATTCGAGGGCGTGGTTATCGCTATCCGTAACCGCGGTCTGCACTCTGCATTCACTGTTCGCAAAGTTTCTAACGGCGAAGGTGTTGAGCGTGTATTCCAGACTCACTCCCCAGTCGTAGACAGCATTAGCGTTAAACGTCGTGGTGCTGTTCGTAGAGCTAAATTGTACTATCTGCGTGAGCGTTCTGGTAAAGCTGCTCGTATTAAAGAGCGTCTGAACAGTAAATAATACGCTTTCGTTACATCCGAAAGTTATCGTTAAAGAGGTCAGCAATTGCTGGCCTCTTTTTTTTATTCTCAACTTAAAACCGCGTCTTGTGGGCGTGGTCATCAATTTGGTTTTGGCTCTGCCTTATTGTAATGAAGAAACAGGCTGAATATGGGCGGGTTTTTAGAAGCTCTTTGATTACGTCCCTCCGAGGTGAAATCAATGCCCCTTTGATGTTAAGGAGGATTTTTACTCATCGATAAATTATTCGACAATATATTATTATCAGATCGTAATAATCTTAAAGACAATTATTTTGAGAGTTTTAGAATAATTTTAAACATGATTAACTAACTATAAGGATTTGCTTTGAAAACTTTTCAAATACATAACAAAACGATGGCTTACCGGGATGAAGGTGAAGGTTTCCCGTTATTACTCGGGCATAGCTATTTGTTTGATTCTACTATGTGGGAGCCTCAGATCGAGGCCTTAAGTAAAAAATACCGGGTGATTGCTCCTGATCTCTGGGGGCATGGAAACTCGGGAGAGCTACCGGAACAACATAGCACTTTGTCTGATTTAGCTCGGGATTACCTGGCGTTGATGGATCAACTTGGTATTAAAGAATTCGCTATCATTGGTTTATCTGCTGGTGGTATGTGGGGAATTGAGTTGGTGGCTATGGCGCCGGACAGAGTTAAGGCACTGGTTTTGATGGATACCTTTGTCGGATTAGAACCTGAAGTGACTCATACAAAATACTTTGCCATGTTGGATGCGATAGAGCAGGTTGGTGTAATTCCTCAATCTATTTTGCAACAGCAGATAGTGCCAGCCTTCTTTAGCCAGCAACCTGCTCAGTATTTGGTTGATGAATTAACTCAGCGTCTGGCAGCCATTCCTGCGGAAATATTGCGTAATAGTATTGTTCCGTTAGGTAGAATAATATTTGGGCGTGAAGATAGAATTCATTTGTTGGAAAAACTGGATATTCCCTCGCTTGTTATGACTGGCGAACAAGATACGCCTCGCCCGCCTCTGGAGGGTTATTTGATGGCTGAAATATTGCACTGTGATCATATTATCATCCAGGATGCAGGGCATATTTCCACATTGGAGCAACCCTATAAAGTTAATCAGGAATTAATTGCTTTTTTACAGCAAGCTTTGTAACAGATATTTTAATAAAGAGGCCGGATTTTCCGGCCTCAGACTGCTGATATTAGTGTATTGAATTTAAAAGAGTGATCTGGTGGCACAGATTCTTTTCATAACAAGTGCTAAGTAATACGCATCCAATTATTCTATAGCGGACTGTAGTCATATTATTATTTCTCTTACTACCTATCCCAATAGGGCTATTTTATTTGCCGTTCTTTGCCATAAAGAGCGAACCTGGGCAGTGCTCAGATAAAAGCGTTAGCTTTTGAACGCACTTTAGTGCGGCCCGAAGGGCGAGCGAAGCGAGTCATCCTCACGTACTACGTGTACGCTCCGGTTTTTCCGCGCTGTCCGTGTTCACTGTTCATTGATAAGAACGGCCTGCAACAATTACGCCTATTGGGATAGGATCTTAATAAATTAATGAAAAAGCGAGTTGGGCATAGCTTAATATTTTATGGGTGCTATTTGGTAATTTTATATGAAATATAAACTGTGATTATTGATATTATCTGTTTTTAATAATAAAAATAAAGTAAATATATTTTTAACCTAATGATTTTAAATGGAAAAATAAAAGATTAACAATCATAAAATATTGACTCAAATATTGCACTCTTGTGTTTTGATATTAATCTTATTTTAAGATAATTATTTCTATATGAAATAATTCAGTTCTAGAATAGATTTATCACTGAATTGACGCCTTTTTTATTTTATGTAAACAATAGTTTACAATGTTTTGAGTTTGTTTACACTTTTGGATTGTATTCTTTACGACGCGTGATATGTTATTAGTCAAATGCATAAAAACAAATAAGTACAGAATGATAATTTGAGGAGAAAATCGACATGTTCATGCAAAGAGATGCACTTAATAACGTTCACATCAGTGGTGAGCAAATCCTTATCACTCCAAAAGAATTAAAGCAACAATACCCACTGAGTGATGATGATCTGCATGTTATTGCAAATGCACGTAAAACAATTGCGGATATTATTCAGCGCCGTGATCCCCGTTTGCTGGTAGTATGTGGTCCTTGCTCTATTCATGACGTGGATGCGGCTCTGGATTATGCTCACCGTTTGGCCGCTCTTTCTGCTGAATTGAGTGATAGCTTGTACATTGTCATGCGTGTCTATTTTGAAAAGCCTCGTACAACAGTGGGTTGGAAAGGTCTTATTAATGATCCATACATGGATGGTTCATTTGATGTGGAAGCTGGCCTGCATATTGCTCGCCGTTTACTACTTAGTTTAGTTAAAATGGGATTGCCTCTTGCAACAGAAGCTTTAGATCCGAATAGTCCACAATATTTGGGGGATTTATTCAGTTGGTCTGCAATTGGAGCGAGAACCACAGAATCCCAGACACACCGGGAAATGGCTTCAGGTTTATCTATGCCTGTTGGTTTCAAAAATGGGACTGATGGTAGCTTGAACACTGCAATTAATGCGATGTGTGCAGCCGCTATGCCACACCGTTTTGTGGGAATAAATCAGTCGGGGCAGGTGTGTTTATTACAAACGCAAGGAAACCCCAATGGGCATATTATCTTGCGTGGTGGTAAGACCCCTAATTACAGCGCCCAACATGTAATGGAATGTGAACAGCAAATGATGCAGTCTGGATTATTACCGTCCTTGATGATTGATTGTAGTCATGGTAACTCTAATAAGGATTTTCGTCGCCAAAGTTTGGTTGTGGATTCTGTTGTGGAGCAGATCATTTCAGGTAATCAATCTATTACTGGCATTATGTTGGAGAGCCATATTAATGAGGGTAATCAATCTTCTGAGCAACCGCGTAGTGAAATGAAATATGGTGTATCAGTGACTGACGCATGTATTAGTTGGCAGACGACAGAAGCAATTCTAAGAAAATTACATCAGCAAATTAGCATGCAATTGTCGCAAAGAATGGCAGTATTGAAAAAAGCGGGATAATAAATATGGCGGCTAAATTATCTCAATTGCGGGATAAGATTGATGAAGTGGATAAAGCTTTGCTGGGCTTGCTGGCAAAGCGTCTGGAATTGGTTGCAGAGATTGGTGAGGTAAAAAGTCAGAATGGGTTGTCAATTTATGCGCCTGACAGAGAAATGGCGATGCTTGCTTCACGTCGGCAGGAGGCTGAAGAGTTTGGTGTTCCACCGGATTTAATTGAAGATATTCTGCGCCGTATTATGCGGGAGTCCTACACCAGTGAAAATAACAAAGGGTTTAAAACACTTTGCCCTCAATTGGGGCCGATAGTCATTGTTGGTGGCTTGGGCAAAATGGGGAAACTATTTGGCCGTTTGTTAACTTTGTCTGGTTATGAAGTCAGAAATCTGGAACCGCAAGATTGGCCTAACGCGGAACAAATTCTGGCGGGAGTGGGTATGGTGATTATCAGTGTACCGATTCATTTGACAGAAGAAGTTATTCGCCGTTTACCGCCATTACCTGACCATTGCATTTTGGTGGACTTGGCGTCCGTAAAACAGCAGCCATTACAAGCTATGCTTGATGTGCATAAAGGTCCAGTGTTGGGATTACATCCTATGTTTGGGCCGGATGTTGGTAGTTTGGTAAAACAAGTTGTTGTTTACTGTGACGGACGTCAAGAGGAAGCTTATCAATGGTTTTTAGAACAGTTGTTGATTTGGGGGGCTTGCTTGCATCAGATGAGTCCTGAACAGCATGATAAAAACATGAGCTTTATTCAGGCGTTGCGCCATTTCACGACATTTGCTTATGGGCAACATCTCGCACAGGAAAGTGCGGATTTACAACAACTGTTATCAATATCTTCACCTATTTACCGTTTGGAACTGATCATGGTCGGGCGCTTATTTGCACAAGATCCTCAGCTCTACGCGGATATTATTATGTCATCACCAGAGAATATTGATCTTATACGCCGTTATCATCAAAGTTTTGGGCAAGCGCTAGAGATATTGGAAAACCAAGACAAACGGGCTTTTGTCAGCAGTTTTGAAGATGTTAGTGCATGGTTTGGTGATTATGCACCTCATTTTATGAGAGAGAGCAGGGTATTGCTTCAACAAGCGAATGATAGTCGCCAATAACTATACCTTATGGATTTCAAGATGGATCGCGACGGCAAGGGAGCGAATCCCCGGGAGCATAGGTAACTATGTGACCGGGGTGAGCGAGTGCAGCCAACAAAGAGGCAACTTGAAAGATAACAGGTATAAAAAGAACCGGATATGACAATACCCGATTCAATTTGCTGACAAGTTTAATTGTATTAATGAGGGTGAAAGGCTTTGCAGATTAATCACATTAAAGACATAAAATAGAGGAATAGTTTAACTTAAACCGTAGAAAACAATGCTATTGGACGGATTAAAATCGTGTAAAGCAAGTTTAAACTGGCGTATTTAAGGTATTCAGCTTTACATAGTAAATGTGCGATATAATAACGTGAGAGTAACTGAGTTATTATTTGGTTAAATTATTTATTTGCAGGTTTTGTTACGCGGATTTTTTATCATCGGATTATTTAACTGGTTTAGGAAAAGGTTATTCTCCGGTTGAAAACGTTATTAAAGACGGTTTCTTTTTGGAGGTGTATTTTCTGGTAAACGGATAAACCTATTCATATTTTTATTTATCTTTTTTTCCGGTGTGCGTAAGCGTTAA
>NZ_JAJAFY010000074.1:0-13728 GCF_025384885.1 Photorhabdus kleinii | reverse complement strand
AGAGGAAGCCGCAAGGTTAGCGGCGGAGCAGGCGGAACAAGTACAAACCGAACAGCCAGTTATATCAAAAGAGCAAGAGCGTCCGACTAAAGAGGGCTTTTTCTCTCGCTTGAAACGCAGTTTGGTTAAAACTCGTCAGAATTTAGGGTCCGGTTTTCTTAGTCTATTCAGTGGTAAAAAGATCGATGATGACCTATTTGATGAATTGGAAGAGCAGTTATTGATTGCTGATGTTGGTGTCGATACTACCCGTAAAATCATTAGCAGTTTGACAACGCATGCCAGCCGTAAAGAGCTAAAAGATGCAGAAGCGTTGTATACCAAACTGAAAGAAGAGATGTCTGGTATTCTGACTAAAGTGAATAAACCCCTGGACATTGAAGGAAAAACGCCGTACGTCATTCTGATGGTTGGTGTTAATGGTGTGGGAAAAACCACGACAATTGGTAAATTGGCTCGTCAATTTCAGGCACAAGGTAAATCTGTCATGCTGGCAGCCGGAGATACTTTCCGTGCAGCCGCCGTTGAACAGTTACAGGTGTGGGGGGAACGTAACCATATTCCGGTAGTGGCGCAACATACTGGCGCAGATCCTGCTTCCGTGATTTTCGATGCTATTCAGTCAGCTAAAGCCAAAGGTGTCGATGTCCTGATTGCAGATACCGCAGGTCGTTTGCAAAATAAATCTCATCTGATGGAAGAATTGAAGAAGATTGTCCGAGTGATGAAAAAACTGGATGAAAATGCTCCACATGAAATTATGCTGACATTGGATGCCAGTACCGGTCAGAATGCGATAAATCAGGCTAAACTATTCCATGAAGCTGTTGGGTTGACAGGCATCTCATTGACAAAACTGGATGGTACTGCCAAAGGTGGAGTAATTTTCGCCATTGCTGATCAGTTTGAAATTCCTATTCGTTATATTGGGGTTGGTGAAGGAATTGAAGATCTACGGCCATTTAAGGCAGACGACTTTATAGAGGCACTTTTTGCCCGAGAGGATTAATTACCTATGATTCGCTTTGAACAGGTCAGTAAAGCTTATCTGGGGGGACGGCAAGCCCTGCAAGGGGTGGATTTTCATTTGCGCCCTGCGGAAATGGCATTTCTAATCGGTCACTCAGGGGCAGGTAAAAGTACCTTGCTGAAACTGATCTGTGGCATTGAGCGGCCTAGTGCCGGACATATCTGGTTTGCCGGTCATGATATCAGTCGGTTAAAAAGCCGTGAGGTACCTTTTCTACGTCGTCAGATTGGTATGATCTTCCAAGATCATCATCTGCTGCTGAATCGGACAGTATACGATAATGTGGCAATGCCGCTGATTATTTCAGGTGCGAGTTCTGAAGATATCCGTCGTCGGACTTCTGCTGCTCTGGATAAGGTTGGTCTGCTGGACAAAGCGAAAAATTTCCCAATTCAGCTTTCAGGGGGAGAACAACAACGCGTTGGCATTGCTCGTGCGGTTGTGAATAAGCCGACTGTTTTGTTGGCGGATGAACCTACCGGTAATCTGGATGGTGAATTGTCAGAGGGTATTTTACGACTGTTTGAAGAATTTAACCGGGTAGGGGTGACAGTGCTGATGGCGACCCATGATATGGCACTGATTGAAAGACGGAAATATCGTATTCTGACTCTGAGCCAGGGCCGTATGGCGGGAGAGCATCATGGTTAAAAATGTGCGTAAGGCAGCGGGGAAAGTAACAAGATCGAAAAGTAAAGTTTTACAAGGAGGATGGCGTGAGCAGTGGCGCTATGCTTGGATGAATACGTTGACAGATATGTCGCGTCAGCCGTTGGCAACTTTGTTGACCGTGATGGTGATTGCTATCTCCCTGACATTACCAAGTGTTTGTTACATTGTATGGAAGAATGTCAGCCAGGCTGCGGAGACATGGTATCCCTCCCCTCAACTGACGGTATATCTCGATAAATCACTGGATGATAGCAGTGCTCAGAAATTAATAAGTGAGCTGAAAGCACTTGATGGTGTGGATAATGTCAACTATCTCTCACGTCAGGAAGCAATGACAGAATTCCGCGCTTGGTCTGGCTTTGGTAGCGCACTGGATATGCTGGAAGAGAATCCGTTGCCCGCGGTGGCTATTATCACACCGAAAATCGATTTTCAGAGTTCACAGACGCTGACCACGCTGCGTGATAGAGTTTCTCAGGTTAAAGGTATTGAAGAAGTTCGGATGGATGATAGCTGGTTTGCTCGTCTGGCAGCGCTGACAGGTCTTATCGGTCAGATTGTGACAGTAATCGGTATTCTGATGATCGTTGCGCTGTTTTTGGTCATCGGTAATAGTGTGCGTCTCAGTATCTTCAGTCATCGTGATACGATTAACGTGATGAAGCTTATTGGTGCAACGGATGGCTTTATTTTGCGCCCGTTCCTCAATGGTGGTGCTTTGTTAGGGGCTTTGGGGGCAATTTTATCGTTAATTTTGTCTGCACTGTTGGTGTGGAAACTTTCTGATGTTGTCACACAGGTTGCCAGTGTATTTGGCACGACATTTAATTTACATGGGCTTTCATGGGATGAGTCCCTGCTGCTAGTTTTGCTCTCCGCAATGATTGGTTGGGTCGCTGCTTGGTTAGCGACAACTCAGCATTTGCGTCATTTTACGCCAGAATAAAACGGTAATTTTCTCAACAGGCTGAGCGAAATCAGCCTGACAACGCAATAATCATCTCCTTTTTCCTAGGGTAAGAATTTCTTATTCATTGATTTAAATCTAAAATCATGATTTTCTTCTGTGTAGAATTAATTAAAAAGGTGCTTGTACTCTCCCGGTGAACCTGGCGGGCGCTTTTGTGAAATGGAATTAATATTTGTCGGGGATAGTACAAATAAAGGTAGTTGCATAAATATAAAACTATCTGTTATTTTTTGTTCTGTGAACCCATTACCGGGATGGTCGGTGCTGAAATTATTACTCTTCCATGGATCTGTGACTTGAATATGCACATTCTGGTGATAGACTGTACCGCTGTATGTTGAACGTTGGTTCTCATATACACTGATGTAATCTAATCTATACTAACGATTTGAGCCTTATTTGAGAGGATTTGAATGGCCAAAGAAATGCAAACCTTAGCGTTAGTTCCTCAAGGAAGTCTAGAGGGCTATATCCGCGCCTCTAATACTTATCCAATGCTGACAGCAGAGGAAGAGAAGGAACTGGCTGAAAGGCTGCATTACCAGGGAGATCTGGATGCAGCTAAGAAGCTGATTCTGTCTCATCTGCGCTTCGTTGTTCATGTCGCTCGTAGCTATGCTGGTTATGGGCTACCTCAGGCGGATTTAATTCAGGAAGGGAATATTGGCCTGATGAAAGCAGTACGTCGTTTTAACCCGGAAGTAGGGGTGCGTCTGGTTTCTTTTGCCGTCCACTGGATTAAAGCTGAAATCCATGAATATGTACTGCGTAACTGGCGTATTGTTAAAGTTGCAACAACTAAAGCACAGCGTAAGCTGTTTTTTAATTTGCGTAAAACTAAACAGCGCTTGGGGTGGTTCAATCAGGACGAAGTAGAAATGGTCGCCAAAGAACTTGGCGTGACCAGTAAAGATGTGCGTGAGATGGAATCTCGTATGTCAGCGCAGGATATGGCGTTTGATATGTCTGTCGATGATGATAGTCAGGAAGGTCAACCGGTTGCGCCAGTGCTGTATCTTCAGGATAAAGCATCTGATTTTGCAGACGGCATTGAAGAGGACAATTGGGAAAACCATGCGGCTGATAAATTATCGGTAGCGATAGAAAGCTTAGATGAGCGCAGTCAGGATATTATCCGTTGCCGCTGGTTAGATGATGATAATAAATCTACCCTGCAAGAACTGGCGGATAAGTATGGTGTTTCTGCGGAGCGTGTACGTCAGCTTGAAAAAAATGCCATGAAAAAATTGCGTGTAGCCATTGAGGCATAAATTAGGGTGATTTTGCGTTAACGTATTCATAATTAAAAAGGCGATAATGGTTTATCGCCTTTTTTGTTTTATTTTTCATTGTTGTCATCTAATCCTATGAAAATTGTTATTGCACCTGATTCATTTAAAGAAAGTCTCAGCGCCTTACAGGCCGTTGAAGCGATAGAACAGGGATTTCGTGAAATCTATCCACAAGCTGAATACATTAAATTGCCGATGGCAGATGGGGGGGAAGGTATAGTTGAATCAATGGTAGCAGCTACTGGTGGAAAGATTATACGTCTGTCGGTCACCGGTCCGTTAAATCAGCCGGTGGATAGTTTTTTCGGCGTACTAGGTGATGGAGAAACCGCTGTTGTTGAAATGGCGGCGGCTTCTGGCTTACATTTGGTGCCGATGGAAAAGCGTAATCCGCTGATAACCACGACTTATGGTACCGGTGAGTTGATGTTGGCTGCTTTGGATCAAGGTGTCAGAAAGATAATTTTAGGCATTGGTGGTAGCGCGACTAATGATGGCGGTGCCGGTATGATGCAGGCGTTGGGGGCTTGTTTGCTTGATTCTGATGGTAAAACGTTGGAGGCTGGCGGGGCTGCGTTAAATCGGCTTGCTAAAATTGATCTTTCCGGTTTGGACGTTCGTTTGAGTCGGACTGAAATTATCGTCGCCTGTGATGTGACTAACCCGTTATGTGGTGAGTTTGGTGCATCTGCTATTTTCGGGCCACAGAAAGGGGCGACACCAGAGATGGTGAAAAAGTTGGATGCAGCCCTGCGCCATTATGGTGAGAAAATTGAATTACTGACAGGCATTAAGGTCATTGACGTACCCGGTGCAGGAGCAGCAGGGGGAATGGGCGTTCCTTTACTTGGTTGGTTGGACGCTAAATTGCAACCGGGAATTGATATTGTTATCTCCATGCTGGAATTGGAAAAGGCAGTACAAGGCGCTGATCTGGTTATTACTGGTGAAGGACGAATGGACAGCCAGACTATTTACGGTAAAACGCCGATTGGTGTTGCTCGTATCGCCAAAAAGTATGCTATTTCAACCATTGCATTGGTTGGCAGTATAAGTCAGAACTATAGCATCGTTCATGAGCACGGATTGGATGCCGTTTTCTCAATTATGCCCGGCGTTTGTTCTCTTTCTGACGCTCTTGCTTGCGGGCATGAGAATTTGAGGGTGACTGCCCGCAATGTGGCTGCGGTCTGGAAAATGGGTCAGCTAGAATAAGAATTTGACTTGGCATCGTAGTAAAAACCACAGGCACTCATAAAACCTTTTAATGCTGGTTCGTTAGCATCTGAGAACCCTTCAAGGCTTAACTTCCACTGGTTAATGGTGGGATGCTGAGCTTTTATTTCATTTATCAGATATAAACCTACTCCCCGGCGGCGTGTTATTTCACGGACACGTAAATCTTTAAGCAGGCCGGATTGATCACTGAAAGTCACTTTTACTGCGGCCAGTAATCTATCATTAAAACGAGCAGCGAACAGTTTATTTTCATTTTTTAACCAACTTTGCCATTGCTCTGGAGCCTGTTGAGGCCAGATTTTCTTTAGATCAATTATATCTTGTGCTGATAAAACAGTAAGTTGTTCAATAGTTAACTTCATGGTTTTTCCATATCAATTTTAGTTGCATAGATCGATAGAGTGTCGCGTAACCGCTTTTATACGTTGCTGGAAAAATGTTTTTAACATGATTGATATTTCGAGTTAAAGATTGCTTTACTAATATTTAACCAGAATATCACACTATGTTTTGTCTAAATTCCAATCAACTTTGGCGGTATTTTATTCTGTAATTAATGCTTTTATCTACCTTGTTAATTTGATTTTAAGCATGAAATGCTATTTTAATAGCATGAAAAATAAAATCTTATTCATAAAAATTACTTTATCTAATCAGAGATCACAAAAAATCACGGTTATCCCATTAGATAATCGGAGATCTATACCCTATGGATTTTAAGATGCATCGCGACGGCAAGGGAGCGAATCCCCGGGAGCATAGGTAACTATGTGACCGGGGTGAGTGAGTGCAGCCAACAAAGAGGCAACTTGAAAGATAACGGGTATAAAAGGTAAACACAATAAATTAGACCAATAACAACACGGGGATAAATAAAATGAAAATCATAACAGGTAAAACACTATTAGCAGGCTGTATTGTCATGATGATGAGTCACTCACTGTGGGCACAAGAGACCAAAGTGGCGATTGTAGGAGCAATGTCTGGTCCAGTTGCGCAATATGGTGATATGGAATTTACTGGCGCACGTCAGGCGATTGCAGATATCAATGCTAATGGTGGTATTAATGGTAATAAGCTGGTGGGGGTTGAATATGATGATGCGTGTGACCCGAAACAGGCTGTTGCTGTCGCGAATAAAGTGATTAATGACAACATTCGCTATGTTATCGGCCATTTATGCTCTTCCTCTACTCAACCGGCATCTGACATCTACGAAGATGAAGGTGTCATTATGATTACACCAGCGGCAACCAATGCCGATCTGACAACTCGTGGCTACCAAATGATTATGCGTACTACCGGGTTGGATTCTGATCAGGGACCAACGGCAGCGAAATATATTGCTGAAAAGATTAAACCTCAGCGTATAGCTATTGTTCATGATAAACAGCAATACGGTGAAGGGTTGGCTCGATCTGTTCTCGATAAATTGAAAAAAGCGGGAGCCAATATTGTCTTGTTTGAAGGCGTTACTGCTGGTGATAAAGACTTTTCGGCTCTGGTTGCCCGCCTGAAAAAAGAGAATGTGGATTTTGTCTATTTTGGTGGCTACTACCCTGAAATGGGGCAAATTCTGCGTCAAGCTAAACAGTCTGGTCTGAATATTCGTTTTATGGGACCGGAAGGTGTAGGTAACTCCTCGCTATCCAATATCGCTGGAGTTGCTTCTGAAGGAATGTTAGTCACCCTCCCTAAGCGTTACGATCAGGTGCCGGTGAACAAAGCTATTGTTGAGGCGATCAAAGGTAAGAAAGGTGATCCGACAGGTCCGTTCGTCTGGACAACCTATGCTGCTCTGCAATCTCTGGCTGCGGCAATGAACCGTACCGGTAGTATGGAACCGATTGATTTGGTGAAAGACCTGAAAGCGAATCCAGTAGATACCGTAATGGGGACACTAAGCTGGAATGCCGTTGGCGATCTAAAAGGGTTCGAATTCGGTATTTTTGAATGGCATGCAGATGGTTCTTCTACTTCTGTGAAGTAAAGTCATCAGAACAGTCGTCAGCTTCTGTTTGTCAGGAGCTGTTATTCCAGAGGTACAACGTATGTCAGAGCAATTTCTCTATTTTTTACAACAGATGTTAAATGGAGTGACTCTGGGTAGTACTTATGCATTGATTGCCATTGGTTATACGATGGTTTATGGCATTATCGGGATGATTAACTTCGCTCACGGTGAAGTTTACATGATTGGTAGCTATGTCTCCTTTATTGTGATTGCGGCTCTGATCATGATGGGCGTTGATTTGGGCTGGTTGCTGATTACTGCTGCTTTTTTAACATCAATTGTCATTGCTGCTGCTTATGGTTGGAGTATTGAGCGAGTGGCTTACAGGCCAGTTCGTCATTCCAAACGTCTGATTGCGCTGATTTCGGCGATTGGGATGTCTATTTTCTTGCAAAACTATGTCAGTCTGTCACAAAGTTCTCGCGATCTGGCATTGCCTAGCCTGATTACCGGGCAGTGGGTATTAGGCGAAAGTGATGGATTTTCTGCCAGTATTAGCGCAATGCAACTGACCATCTGGGTAGTGACATTTCTTACCATGCTGATATTGACAATATTCATTCGCTACTCCCGTATGGGACGTGCCTGCCGTGCTTGTGCGGAAGATCTGAAAATGGCCAGTTTGTTGGGGATCAATACTAACCGAATGATTTCCTTAACCTTTGTTATCGGTGCAGTCATGGCTGCAATAGCCGGTGTTTTGTTGGGGCAGTTCTACGGTGTAATAAATCCGTATATCGGTTTTATGGCAGGCATGAAAGCTTTCACCGCAGCAGTATTGGGAGGAATTGGTAGTATTCCAGGGGCGATGATTGGTGGCTTGATTTTGGGAATTTCTGAAGCCTTAACTTCTGCTTACTTGAGCACAGAATATAAAGATGCCGTTTCTTTTGCTCTGCTCATTGTTGTGCTGTTGTTTATGCCGACTGGAATCTTAGGACGTCCAGAGGTAGAAAAGGTATGAAACATGCTAATTGGGTGAATGCTATTATCGCCTCAGTCGCTTTATTTGTGTTGTCTGCCTTTATGATGGGGATGCAGTTGTCGCTGGAGGGTACGAAGTTGGTCGTCCATCGTGCCGATGAAGTGCGATGGTTATGGATTGGTATTGGCTGTGCGGTTGTTTTTCTGTTCCAGCTATTGCGTCCGGTTGTTCAGCAGATAATGAAGAAAGTACCGATTAAAAGCTGGTCGTTGCCGGATTTCGATGGCTCAACCAAAGGACAAAAGTTACTGGCAATATTGGTCATTATTGCTGCAATTATCTGGCCGTTTATTGTCTCCCGTGGTAGTGTTGATATTGCTACATTGACGTTAATTTATGTCATGCTAGGGTTGGGTTTGAATGTCGTGGTTGGTTTGTCGGGGTTGCTGGTGCTTGGGTATGCAGGTTTTTATGCTATCGGTGCTTATACCTACGCTTTGCTAAGTCACTATTACGGATTAGGGTTTTGGCAGAGTTTGCCGCTGGCGGGGTTAACGGCTGCTTTATCGGGGTTGTTGTTGGGCTTTCCGGTATTGCGATTGCGAGGTGACTATCTGGCAATTGTTACGCTTGGTTTTGGTGAAATTGTTCGCATTCTACTGTTGAATAATACTGAAATAACCGGTGGTCCGAATGGTATCAGCCAGATCCCAAAACCGACTTTCTTCGGGCTGGAATTTAACCGCAGTGTGAAAGAGGGAGGTTGGGATACTTTCCACAACTTCTTTGGTTTGAAATACGATCCCAGTGATCGGGTCATCTTCCTTTATCTGGTGGCGTTACTGTTGGTAATACTGACAGTATTTATTATTAATCGACTACTGCGTATGCCATTAGGTCGCGCATGGGAAGCGCTGCGTGAAGATGAGATTGCTTGCCGCTCTCTTGGTCTGAGTCCAACCCGTATTAAACTGGCTGCGTTTACTATCAGTGCAGCATTTGCCGGTTTTGCGGGTACTTTATTTGCTGCCCGGCAGGGTTTCGTCAGCCCAGAGTCCTTCACTTTTGCTGAATCTGCTTTTGTGCTAGCGATTGTGGTACTCGGAGGGATGGGCTCACAGACTGCGGTGATTCTAGCCGCCATTTTGTTGGTGGTTTCCCGTGAGATGATGCGTGATCTGAATGCCTACAGTATGTTGCTGCTAGGGGCAATGATGGTATTGATGATGGTTTGGCGCCCGCAAGGGTTGCTACCGACAAAACGCCGTCATGTCAAATTGGAACGACAGGTACAGGGAGGAAAGCAAGCATGAGTGCAACACCATTATTGCAAGTTTCCGATCTGACCATGCGCTTCGGTGGTTTGTTGGCGGTTAATAACGTTGCCCTGAGGCTAAATCAGGGTGAAATTGTTTCTCTTATTGGCCCTAATGGAGCAGGGAAAACCACGATCTTTAATTGTCTGACAGGATTTTACTGTCCGACTAGTGGTACGATAAAGCTGCGGGAAAAACATCTGGAAGGGTTATCTGGGCAGGCTATTGCTTGTCTGGGTGTTATCAGAACATTCCAGCATGTGCGGTTATTCCGGGAGATGACAGTGATAGAGAATCTATTAGTGGCACAGCATCAGCATCTGAAAAGGGGCCTTTTTGCTGGCCTTTTTAAAACGCCGGCATTCCGCCGGGCAGAATCTAAGGCCGTAGATTGGGCCATAACTTGGTTAGAACGGATTGGTTTATTACCACTGGCAAACAGACAGGCAGGTAATCTGGCATACGGTCAGCAACGGCGTTTGGAGATTGCTCGCTGCATGGTGGTTCGTCCGGAAATTTTGATGCTGGATGAACCTGCTGCGGGTCTGAATCCGAAAGAGACAGAAGAGCTTAATGCTTTAATTGCTGAACTAAGGGAACATCATCAAGTTTCTGTATTGCTGATTGAGCATGATATGAAATTGGTGATGGGAATTTCAGATCGTATCTATGTTGTTAATCAGGGAATGTCTTTGGCGCAAGGGAGGCCAGAAGAGATTCGTAACAATCCGGATGTTATCCGGGCATATCTGGGCGAGGTGTATTAATTATGTTGGAATTTAAGCGGGTATCCGCCCACTATGGGGAAGTTCAGGTGTTGCATCAGGTTAGCCTGAATATTCAGCAGGGAGAAATTGTCACTCTGATTGGTGCAAATGGCGCAGGAAAAACAACATTGCTCAGCACCTTATGTAGTGAACCCAGAGCAACTGAAGGTTCCATTATTTTTCGTGGTCAGGATATCACCCAATGGTCGACATCTCGTATTATGCGTGAGGACATCGCGATTGTTCCTGAAGGTCGCAGAGTGTTTGCTCGTATGACAGTGGAAGAGAATTTGGCAATGGGCGGCTTTTTTGCTGATAAGACTCAGTATCAGCGGCGCATTGAGCGGGTTTATGATTTATTTCCGCGTTTACAGGAAAGACGTAACCAGCGGGCTGGAACGATGTCCGGTGGTGAACAGCAAATGTTGGCAATTGGCCGCGCTTTAATGAGTCAGCCACAATTATTGTTGCTGGATGAGCCTTCATTGGGACTGGCGCCGATAATTATCATTCAGATTTTCGATACTATACAGCAGTTGAGGGAAGAGGGGATGACAATCTTTTTAGTTGAACAGAATGCAAATCAGGCATTGAAATTGGCTGACCGAGGATATGTATTGGAAAACGGTAAGATCGTACTAGAAGACAGCGGGTCTGCATTATTGGTTAATGAAGCAGTGAGAAATGCGTATTTGGGAGGATAGAGGCGTATTCTTTTTCACAGGAAGAGAATTCAGATGGTTGATTATCCTCGTAGTACTGGGAAGGTTGTTTTTCCCAAGGTGAGGATGCCATTAATGATGCTTTAAGTTTGGTATTATCTGGAATTGGGGCAACGAGTGTGGTTTCAAATGCTTTGAAATCTGCCCTCATTTTTTCTGTATTTTTTCGTCATATTTTAAGCGACATAATTTATTGGTGGAGTAATGGAAGGTCAATTAACTGTATTCAGCATATTTGAATAGCTAAAATCTACAGTCAAAATTATTTTCTATTATGAAGTTAATTTTTTTTCATCAGAAAGAGGGTGATTTTAAAAATACTCATCTGTTATCTTGTAAAAAACATAATCAATTGATAATAAAAAGATTATTTATGCGGATGTAACAGTAATATATGGTTAAGATAATAGATTGTTTATTATCATTTTATAGTTACTGTATAAAGATGAAATTGGAAAATAAAAATAGAATTTTATAATGCTATAGTAATCAATATTGATATTATTAAATTCAAGTGGATAACGTAATGTTAATAATTTGAATTTTAATATTTTTGTATATATTTTTTATATCTCATATAATTTCATTAACTCTTAAATAATAGTGATTTCATTGAAGAAGGACATTGACACGAACTGTATCTCTGCTATAGTTTTTATATTATTGTGATTTTTTTAGATATGTCTCGTTAATGGCTTACTTATAATATGGATATCTTAATGTTCTGGTGAGTTATTGTGGTATGTAAAGTCCACGTAATATATCGGGGAATTAATTTCCAAAGATAATAGTAGTTCTATGATAGTTAAAGAGTATCTTTAATTAAGTGGTAATACTGTTTTTGAAAATATTTATATGCAAGTTGAGTATGTTTTATTTAAATTTTAATGAGGAAAATAAATATGTCTAGAATAACCATTGTTGTTGATTCAGATGAGCAGAAAGCAGAATTTTATTCTAATTCTCCTGTTCCAGTATATAAAGATTTAAATGCAGTTGGTCCTTTGAGTGATCTGACTATATCACCTCATGCTAGTGTGGAGGTATTTAGAGTAGACACCCCAATAATTCCAGAATCCAGAAGCTCTCTGAGAGTTGTAAATACAGGGCTGGCAAATAGTGTTACGGCTAAATTTTACTGGTCTCATAGTTTTACCTCTGAATGGTTTGAGGCTGGTTCTATAGATGTAGGATTAGGAGAAGATAAGGTATTAAACGTGCCTAGCAGCTCTTTTTATTATAGTAAATTTGTTATCTATAATAACACGGATAGAGTGGCTTATGTTACGGCAAATTTGGTTTAAACATCTTATTTTAATTTAAGGGTTTCATTATGCATACAGAAAATGTTTTAGACCTCAGAACCATTGTGGCTAATGAATATGCGGTAAAAACGAGTGCATTAGAGTGGGATGTTACTGATATTGTAAAAAATGCAATCATAGGGGGTATATCTTTTATACCTTCGGTTGGTCCTGCGATATCTTTTTTAGTCGGTTTATTCTGGCCTCAATCGAAAGAAAATATATGGGAAGGGATTGTCAAACAAATTGAGAGGATGATAGAGGAGTCTGCGTTAAAGACGATTAAAGGTATCCTTGCGGGTGATATTGCATATATACAAGAGCGAATGGCAACCGTTGCTGATCTTCTTGATAAGCATCCAGGCTCTGACGAAGCGAGGAGTGCTTTTAATAACCTGGCAGAAAATATAGATGGTTATCACAAAAAATTTAATAATTTTTCGGATGATGTTAACTATCAAATATTACCCATGTTTTCTACTACGGTTATGATGCAGATAACCTATTGGGTTGCTGGTCTAGAGAGAAGAGCTGAAATTGGGCTTAGTGATATTGATATTGAAAAAGTCCGAGGATTAATCAAAAAGACGGTAGAACAGGCTAATAGTTATATTAATGATATCTATGATAGAGAGCTTAATGATGCTCTTAATAACTCGACTGCCGACACTGTTGCAAATAATGTTATGTCTGTTCATGGTCACTGTCGTTTACATGGGATTGAATATATCAGTATTTGGGATAAATTGAGTGAAACCGAGTCAGTAAATAATAGAATCTATGTTGATGTTTTAAGTTATTCTACTTTCTTTGACCGTCAAACAGCAAAAGCCAGAATTCAGGCATTGACTCCAGAGAAAGATATGGCTCCACCTCTCAAACCAGCTCTTAATGGAGGGAAGAGAAGAAAGATAGATTCTTTGATGGGACATATTGTACGTATTGGAGGGGCTCCGAGAGTGGGAGGGCTGACAGTTGTATTTGATGATGGTAGTAGCCATCGATTAGGTACAATATCTGGTGAGACGGCATCTATTTCTTTGAATGGTAGTCGAATTACCAGTTTGGAAGTATGGGGCAATGGTGCTGTTGATAGAGCGGTATTTACTTTGAGTGATGGTCGTTCATTGTTATTTGGCGATCCTGGAACATCTCGATATAGGAAATTTTATGTTGGTGAAAGTCACTATATTTCAGGGATATATTTGTCCAGTGATTACAGCCCATTAGCAGGTCAGGCAGCAAATATTGCTGTATCTTATCAGTTGATAAATGATGATGAAAAATAATAGCTTTTAATAAGGTATATTTATGTACGTAGAATGTTATTAGCTTTTATTTGATTATCTTCTTTATTTGATGCAATTGCCGACGTCTATGTTCATATGGTGAATAGCTATTTTGATGTTGGCAATTTTTGTATATTATCTCAATAACTACTTACCTCAGTAACTACTTACCTCAATAACGATGTTCC
>NZ_JAJAFY010000073.1:0-14266 GCF_025384885.1 Photorhabdus kleinii | reverse complement strand
ATAAAAATCCGTGGGGCAATCGTTTAAATGCTCTCCGCATCAGAATTAATGAGCTAGCCGGAGTAAGATTGATGGTTCTACATTAGCTATAGCAGCATAAACACCAATGTAGTGCCCCACACAATTTCATGCTCTCCGTATTGAAGTGTTGGCAGTATTGCACCAGACGCAAGACCCGCATAATCACATATCATTCTAATATAGATGGCGTTATCATAATTAAAGTTGCATAACTCATTATTTGTAATGAACAACCCCGCCGCAAGCAGCGGGGTATCAAACCAATGGCCAACTACAGAGTAGTTCGCCCCAAGGGGCGGGGAATTAGACCCTAAGAGATTAAAGTTATGGATCTTATTGTCAGGATGTTTTTATGAGCATTTTTATGCTCATCTTTGTCAAGGAGCCGTAAGAATGTAAGCGTTGCCATAAACATAAGAACCAACAAGCCTATAACATTAGCATTGAACGCTTGAGCAAGAGTAAAACCAGCTTCCCTAAGCAGAATATATATGGATAACGTCATCATATATATGAGAGAGAATATTAAGATTGGTTTATTTGATAGCCTATATAATTTTTCCATCATCAATACCTTTATTTATTGAATTATTTTTTCGTTTTTCCCTGCTCTTCTGGTTCTTTTTTCCCGGCCAGCAACGCCGCCAGTTGTTCGTTATGCGATTTCAGCGCCTTAAGCTCACCAGTCATGGCCGCTTTCGCTTCCCTCGCTTCGGTTGCCTCTTTCAGTGCTTTATCCAGTGCTGTTTGTCGTGCTTTTAGTTCTGCACTGGCGGATTTCCCGGCCTCGTCGAGTCGTTTTTGTAGGTCGCTTTCGCTCCGGGCATGTTGCGCCTTCAGTGCTTTCATTTCCTCAAAGAACTGCTCTTTAGTAGTCCGTAGCTCAGCTGCGTGATTTGTGGTAGCTTCAGCCAATTTCTTCTCGGCGGCATCAAGGCGTTTTTTCAGTTCCTCTTCATTCCGGGCATGATGTGCCTTCAGCTCCTTCACTTCCCCGGCGTGTTGCTCTTTAGTGCCTCGAAGCTCGGCCACTGCTTCAGCCAGTTTTTTTCCAGCATCTTCTAGTCTGTCCTGCCTATCGGCCAGTTGCTGCCGGTGCTGTTCTACGGCTTTGTTCCCCGCCTTTTCTGACTCATCGAGTCGTTTCTCCGTAGAGGCCAAACGTTCACGCAGTTGCGCCAGCTCTACGGCCTGAGACTGCTCTTTCCCCCTGCTTTCGTCCAGCGCGGCAATCGTGGTGCTGTGTTCATCCCGCAGCGCATCAAGGGTTTCTTCAAGATCGTCAACGGTCTGTGCAGCATCTGCTAACTCGCGTTCGGCTTGCGCCGTTTGTTCACCCGCCGCGCGGGTGACTTCGGCAACCCGCCGTTCTGCAGCTCTGACCGCTTTATCATTCAGCTCTAACGTTAACTGCGCGATGCGTTCTGTAAGCGCCACTGATACGGCTTTCATTTCTTCGGCTACTTCGACCGGCAGCTCTGCAACGGGTTCATGCTCAACAACCGACTGCCCCGCCTGATATTCATCCCATACTTGACGCAGCCGGTTGGCGTCACCGCCTCCGACTTTTTTACGCAGCGCAAACCCGGTGATATTACGGCCTTCCGCTTGCAGAATTTTTCCCGCCTCAATGATGTCTTCCGGTGTGCATGTAACTGGACGCATATTTTTTATCCTCCGTCTGAATATGCACACATTATAAACAAAAGAAACAAAGAAAGAAACAAAGAAAGAAATAAAGAAAGTTATTCCGTGACATCGTAACGTTTTGTGATGTAATTCATCAAAATGGAAAGCATAAAAAACTTTGGAATTGGCAGGTTTTTAGCCGGCAGCTCACCATGAAAGCCTATATCGTTAAATTACGCTGGATAAATGACAATAAGGTATACCCTTATGTCATAGCCTAAGGTGTTGTCATTTTCCCCTTGGATCATCACCTATCTGTCACGTATATTATGATCATCACTTAAACGTCACAAATGGGTGAAAAATGTACATCCACGGTTACCTCAGAGCATCAACAAAAGAACAGGATGCTCTCCGAGCAAAAAATAGGATGAAAGCCTTTGTTGAAGAAAAAGGATTTCGGCTAGCAAGTTGGTACATCGAAAATGTATCCGGGGCATCACTTCAACGGCCAGAACTTTTACGACTGCTTGATGATGCCGCACCTGGTGACATTATTCTCATCGAGCAGGTTGATCGACTTTCACGCCTAGATGAAAAGGGCTGGCAAAAACTAAAGCATCTTATCCAAGAAAAACACCTTGTTGTTGTCAGTCTTGACCTCCCGACGAGCCATATGGCTCTTGCAACACATGCTGACGATGAGTTTACCCTTTCAATGCTTAAGGCTATTAATGGAATGATGCTTGATATGCTAGCCGCCATTGCTCGCAAAGACTATCAGGACCGTCGCCGGCGCCAAGAGGAAGGGATAGTTAAAGCCAAGGTGGCCGGTAAATTCCGGGGACGTCAGGCAGATCATCAATTGCATGAAAAAATCATAGAGCTTCGGGTTAAAAACAGACAGAGCATCCGTGATACTGCGAGGTTATGTGGTGTTTCAGAAAGAACCGTAATCAGAGTGGTTAAACAACGGTCAACTATTTGATAATTAAAACAACTTTTACTTTTTTGTCTGCCTGTGCGGCAGTCTAGTAGTTAATTCACTCATAACAGCCAATCAATGTAGACCCCAAAAAACGGATGATAACACCATGTTTCTTCGTCGTCTTTTTTCCTAAGACAAATCTCACCGAAACGTAAACTGACATCTTTTAACTCTATATGATAAGTATCGGCTAAATGTTGATAAATCGCCTCAGTATCAAGTTCAATCCAGATACTTACACCCGGCGCAAACGATAATTCCGATACATAATCAAAAGATCTACTTTCTTTGATTCCTGCCAGGCCGCTACACCTATCGGGTTGACCGCATGGTTAATTATGGTGTTTTCACACCATTACTGAATAAAACGGCAGATCTGGACATTATTGAGGAACAATGGGATGAGATGATTCACGTATCGCAATCTCTCAAAAAACGTACAGCGCCGGCCCATATCATCGTAGAGCGGCTCACCAACAGTTTTCCATCTGATCGTCTTTCTAAGGCATTCACCAATCTGGGACGACTGATTAAGACGGAATATATTCTGCGTTATCTGACTGATCAGGATTTACGTCGTACCGTTCAGCTTCAGCTCAATAAAGGCGAATACCGACATAAGTTGCCTCGATGGATTTTTTTTTGCAAACCAGGGCGAATTCACGACCGGTGATTACGAAGAGATCATGAATAAGGCCAGCGCCCTGAGTCTGGTATCCAATGCAATCCTGTACTGGAACACATCAAGAATAAGCAACATTGTTAAAGGGTTACGTGAAAATGGTGAAGTTATAGATGATGATGTATTAGCTCATATATCTTTACTACCCTATAAACACGTATTACCCCATGGCACTTATTTTGTTGATGGGGAACCTTACGGTACAGAGCCTACCGACAGGGCAAAACCGTAAGTTTCTGTTCAAATGTCCCCGCTGGTCCTATTTATCCAAATACGTAAATTTATTTTTCATTACGTTTGTATTTTGAAAATTGTAATCTAAACTTAATAGTTAAGTATAAATCTTAATTTATCGTGATCTACCGTTGATTTCTGGATTTATTAAGGTATTTGGTTAAATTTTATTAATTTGTTATTTAAAGGGAAAACGAATTTTACAAATACTGGGTAACTGTCTAGGGGCGGTAGCATGCCAATAATGATCTCGAAGGTTTACTGGGTAGATAAAAAACGTGGGTTTTCGATTGTTTATCCGATTAAGGAATAACAGGAATGATTTCACAGCCTGCATTGCGAAGAGTTTGTGTTTGTAGAGCGAAATTTTGATCGTGGGATGAAACACAGGCGTAACCGTAAAGTACTATAATGGTGAAAGAGTCTCGTTTGCCTTTAGATGAAGAAAACGTAACATGGTGATGAGACAAAAAAACCTAATAAGACATATAAACTGTCTTATTACACTGTTTTTTGGGTGCACCCAAAAAAGATAATAGGTCAGTTCAGGGAGGTGGGTTTTATTTGTAGCGAAATGGTTTTTTTATAAAAACAGGAAGGCATTATAATAAATTTACATCCAAAATATATATAAATAATGGTGTTTAATTATGAATAATAAAGAAGATAAAAATGTTAGTGTATATCATCTATACGGAGGAGATCCAAAGTATCCTGGAGCGATGATAGGAAATGGGCATACAGGAGATAGTAGTGGATCATTCATCAATATTAGGCCCAGTGTAGTATGGAGCTCAAGCGTTTATATGAACGAATATGTTCTTTTCGAATCAGAAGAAGAAAGGAAATATACGATTTATGAATCGCAAAGCGTTATAGCAACAAGTTCCTCTGTAACCCTATCTCTCAGTAAAATATTACTTATTCCTTGGGGGTTTTCCGGTGGAATATTAAATGATTTTATTTTTGTATCCATCGAGTCTAGTACAAATATGTCCAATGAGATACTAACTTTAGTCCCCCCCGGAAAAACATCTCAAAATAACCAACCATCAAAATTCTTTCGATGGCCAGAAATAATAAAAGGCAAAACATACAGACTAATCAGAGGAGATATATATAGCATGGGTTATTATGAGGCAATGGATAGCGTAGATAATAAAACTGAAGTAATACAAGAACAGACTGTGAGATTCAAAAAACAAAAAGTAGAGCCACCTATGTTAGTATAGTTTATAATTAGGATAAAAAATAACAATTTTAGTTATAATGTGATTAATACTGAATGTGTGGGATAGATACATATCACTAGAATCATGCTTTACCCAACTCACATAGAATAAATAGCATTAATAAACATTATATTAATACGTGAATTATAAGGATTGTTGTTTTTACACCACGAATTTGAAAAAGCTTCTGATATAAATAACTTTCCAAAATAGTGCTACACCTTATCTACCAACAATCCTATGTATAACAATGAGTTGAATAAAACCATGTGTAGCGGAATTATGAAACCTTATTTATTATATTTTGCAGAATTAGATGAAAAAAAATAATATTATGGATGTTATTGAAAATTTCATTAAATGTGGAAAAAATGCAATTTTTGAATTTTTCATGTATCTACATGTTGTAGAAAGAAAAAATCTTGTCAGCAAATTTTTCCCTGAAGTTTTCACTAAGCTGTTTTCTAATCAAGAAGTGAGAATAAAAAACAAATATTATAATTCGTTACAATTAAAACTGGGTACAGACTCTGACTCTGGTGGTGATCATTTGGCATACGGTTCAGACCCTACTTTTTCTATCAGTCTTCCTCACCCTGGACCCCTAATTGATAGTTTAACTCAACCTACAAACCAAGAAGGAGCTAGCAATGGCTTATACCTATGATAACCCGGGCGTGTGGAAATCCTCTACTGTTGTCGCTAAGGGGAATATTTTTATGGTAACACCTAATGATGCCAATAACACTATTTACCATGCCGGTGATTTCTATACTGCACAATTTGATGGTAGTATTAGCAATCAATACTACCCGCCTCACGGAGAATCAAATTCCAACTGGCTTTACACAGAACGATGGGATAGTGTTGTTGATGTTTCTGTTGTTCTGTTCGGCAGTGCTAGCAACCCAACGGTTTTATATGGCAATGGACTTTGTATGGTGCCAGTCAGGGTTTACATGACACCAAAAGACGTCAATAATAAATCATTTACCGTTAGCGATGAAGAGTTCGCGAATGCTGTCACGCTGGTTGACTATGCAACCGGGAAGCCATATAACAAACTGTTATCTCCACCAAAGGTGGGGGACGAAAAAACACTGAAGCCAGGCTCGTATTATTGCACCACTGCGGGGGAGTATGTATTACAGTCTGGAATGGGCGTATCAAATTTTTCCGTGGGTAAGCAAGATATCATCCTGTATGTTTTGTATAAATCAGATAGTATTGACACGGTAAAACTCCAACTGGGTTGCATTATCACTCCCACGGGAAATCCTGCTAATACAGTAAAAAATTCTTACGGTGCATCAGGAGCAAACCCTTCGGGTTATATAAATGTTTTATCGAAAAAGAAATTTACTTATGGTGAGAATGCTGATGTCTTTGCATCCTTAGTGAGTGACAATGTCGCACATGGAATAAGTTATGATAAATATTATGTACACTTTCCTGATAATAGTGAAATTAGTCACGTCACTCTTATTAAATCAGCTATAACATCGTACCCGTGCAAACCGATTACAGACAATTGTTTTTATATTAAGTCGGTCACTGGTTATATTGCTTGCGGGGTATTCACGGATGATAAAGTGCATATTAACAAAACATCCTATTCAATACCGAAAATACCATACTTTGGCTTTGGTGGCATTTGCGCTGATTTTTCCAATAATGATTCAAGCCTAATTCACGAGCAATATGGGGTTTGCGTTGTTCTTGTTCGAGAATGGTTAGCCGGATTTAGAGATACCAAAGAAGCCTCAAGTTTACATGGTGATTATAATGGCGGGCAAATGTCTATATATGACAAATATGGAAATTCATGTAATCTATCTTTTAATTACTTCGAGCCAAATAATAAAGATGCCATCCTTGATTTTAAAGTAATTTGATAAAAAATGGCACGACGTTTACAAATTCCACGTTACTTTTACATAAAATGCATACGCAATTGAGCTAATTAATCCGGTAACCCCAGCTTTGCCGGGGGACTCCGAAAGGTTTGACCTTTAAGTCAGTCGCGCAAATCCTCATCTCCGCCAAGAGATGAGGATTCATGATGAGAGACTATCAGAAGCTTAAGCCATACGAAATGGGACTGTAAATATCACGTAGTTTATATCCCGGAGCGCCGAAAACAGCGGTTATATGGCGCGCTACGACAAAGATATTTCATGAGCTTGCGAACCAGAAGGGCTGCCAGATTCTGGAGGGGCATCTGATGCGCGACCATGTCCACATGTGCATCAGCATTCCGCCAATATCGACAATCGTCGGTTATCTGAAGGGGAAAAGCGCGATAGCAATAGTCCGGCACTTTGGCAGGGGCAAAAACTTCACCGGCGAAGTCTTCTGGGCACGTGGCTACTTCGTATCTACGGTAGGGCTGGATGATGCAACGATCAAGGCTTACATACGCAACCTGGAGCGAGAAGATGGACGGTACGATCAGATGAAACTGAACGTATAGCAATCGCCTTGGGCGGCTCATGGTGAGGAACTAACCTTAGAGCCTCCGGCTCTGCCGGAGGATACTTACTTTGTATGCCATTAACATGAGAGACTAAAATGAGTATGAATAATCTTTTCACTCAAGCGGGAAATTTTAGCAGTGCCATTTCCGGGGGGGTAGATCCCCGGACAGGACTTTATAATCTCAATCTGTCACTGGGAACTGTTAAAGGAAACGGAGGGCTGGGGCCTGATTTCCCTGTGACCCTGAGTTACTCTCCTCTAGCTCAGGGGAGTGATATCGGGTTCGGTGATGGGGTTTCGATGGGATTTTCAACATATGATGCCAGCTCAGGACGGCTGTCGCTATCCACCGGTGAGCAATACCAGGTTAACTGGTCAGGACAGGGAAATAAACTAAACATCAGGCAAAAAAAGCTCGATAGTTACCATATGGAAAAGCTGGACGGTAAGGCCTACAAGATCATCCATTGTTCGGGCGATCTTGAGTTCCTGCAGGGATTTGATTACGGTGGCGATTTAAAGTTGCCAAAACAGCTGGTCAGTGTGGAAGGATATACGCTTCATATTGACTCCGTTAACCTCAACGGAGTCATGTACCTGTCAAGACTGCGTGATGAGTCGGAGACAGTACTTCTGAATATTGATTACGATGGCAACAAAACAACGCTCACGTTTTATCCGGATACGCTCGAGGGTTATAGTGTTGTACTGACAACCAATAACGGTTATCTGAAAACCATCACCCGTGAAGCGTTTGGTAAGGAATCTCTGGTATGGACTATAGGGTATGATGATACGACAATGGGAAAGTGGGCAACATCGCTGACCTATCCGGGAGGTATGACTGAAACCGTCACGTACCCGCCGCGTAATAGTACGGAGGGACACAAGTTCCCGGACACAGCTCCACTCTCCGGGCAGGTCGTGATGCCTTACGTGATAACGTATAAAAAAACGCCGGGGGCGGGGCAGCCTGAGCAGGTTTCAGATTACGAATACTCAGCGTTCAACTATCTGGGATACCAGTCAGGTATTAATTCGTGGAGTGGCACTGACGACAACCTGTACGCCTGCCTGACTGATTATGAGTACTGGTCAGCCGAAACCCGCCACAACAATGCCGGGAAAAACCAGGTCATCACACGCAAATACAACAACTTCCATCTGCAAACACATGAAATAACGGTCTGCGGAGATTTTTCTTCCGTAAAAGACATTGACTATTATGCTAAGAAGTACACTCCGTTTGACGACCAGCCCCCCCAGTTCCAGTTTCCGAAATCAATCACCACCACCTGGACGGACAAAAGTGACGGGAAGAATATTCTCAGTCGTACTGAAATTGTGCGCACCGAATTTGCTGAATCGGGTGCTCAGACAAAACAGACGGATGCTGACGGCACGGTGACGGAGTGGGAATACTACCCGGCAAGTGGCGCAGCGGGCTGCCCGGCGGAACCCAATGGGTTTACCCGCTTTACGAAAAGTGAGACGGTGACACCCTGCAAGACCGCGTACAACTCACCGGTGCATAAAACCGTGTATACCTATGCGACGACGGAGCATGCCGGGACAGACGTCAGCGCCTTGGTGATGAAAGCCACGGAAAAACACTTTGCCGATAGCGTGCTTCTGAAGACCCTGACCTGTGAATACGGGACAAACGCCGCAAAGACCGCAGGCGTACTCACCCGGAAAAAGACGACCTGTCATGACGGCAACACGGACTACACGACGACCGAGGCCGTGACGTTCAGCGATGCCCTCGTCAGCGTTGACGGGAAAAATATTGATGCGCGGGCGTCTGTTTACACCCTGACCAGCCATGATGGTCTCACGGTGACCCATTCGAAAACAGTATCACGCATGACCGGTCGCGTGCTGGAAAAGACCAACAGCAAGGGGATTGTCACAGGGTACACCTACAACTCGCTGGGTTGGCCGATCACACGCGTGCGCTGCAAGGGTAATGTGGAGGGATACAAAAACACCACTACCTGGGATTACACCGTTGATGATACCTGCGGGGTATCTGTCACCACCACCGACGCGACCGGCAACAAGGTGCGCCATGCGCTGGACGGGATGGGCCGTCTGCTCCACATCAAGAAAAATGACGTAGATATGGACAGCTGCAACCCGGAGCCAGAGTTTTTGATGCAGCAGCAGACCTGGGATGTGCTGGGGCGCAGCGTGAACAGCACCGATCATGACTATCATAATGCAGGCAGCAAAACTACCCCTGACCTGACGGTGGAGCAGACGCAGACGTACGACAACTGGGGTCAGGTGAGCCAGTCAGTCGGCCCGGACGGCGTCATCACCCACACTGAAACGGTGCTTGTGCCGGCTCCGGATGCAGATAACAGTGTCTGGCAGACCCGCAGCTGGCAGTCGGGCGAGAAGCCCACCTCCATCACCTCCGGCATCACGGTCACGACGCTGGACGATAACCACAATCCGGTTAAGACGGAGTTGTACCCGAAAAATGCGCAGCCCGGCAAAAGCACGCCTTACAGCACCACGACCAGCGAGTATGACGGCTGGAACCGGTTGCGCAAGCAGACCGATGAGCTGGGACAGACCACCACGTATGAATACGACGCTTTTAACCGTCCGACGGTGACCACCCTACCGGACGGGATGCAGACCGTCAGGTCTTACGTGCCGTTCAGCGCCGCGAAGCTCCTGGTCTCCATTAGCGTGGTGACCGGCGGTCATTCAACCCTGATGGGTACCCAGACGTTTGACGGACTGGGCCGCCTGCTGAGCACGACCAGTGGCGGGCGCACCGAAACCTTTGAATACCACGCTGAGCATCAGCGTCATCCTTCCCGTATCATCGCTGCAGATGGCGCAACAGTAGACTATACCTATATCGCTGAGCTGAATGATGTGCCGCAGTCCCTCTCCACATCAAATACGACGCCAGAGCAGGCGGTGAGCCAGAAGTGGACCTATGACCCACTGACGGGAGCCCTGCAGTCGGACAGCGAGGGTCTGCAGAAGACAACGTACGACTACGCAAAATCGGGCACACCAGATAAGGTCACGGTGCAGTCTGATGACCAGCCCCTTCCGCTAAGCAACAGCCTGTCAGTCCGCACGGTGGGCGGCACCCCCCTCACCGCCACGGATTACGCCGGTGTGTCGCAGACTCTCACCCTGGATAATCATGGACGCCCCACCACCCTGGAGGACCAGGACGTCTGCAGCAGACTGGTCTATGACGCCCTGGGACGGGTCACACAGTGGACCGCAACCAGTAAGAAAAATGATTCCCGCAAAACGACCATACTGGAGCTGGATGATTACGGCCGTGAAACCCTGCGCACCATTACCATTGAGACCCGGGACGGAAGCGACACCCTGACCATCAGTCAGGCGTGGAGTCCAAAACATCAGGTGACCCGCCGGAGGACGACCCGCAACACCGAAAATCTGCGGGACGAGAGGTACGATTTTAACGCGCAGCGCGGCTGGCTGATGAATTACACCGTCACCGGTACCACCCCACCGCAGGATGAAACGGGCAGGCCCCTGAGTGAAGTGACCTTTTATTACGATAGCATCACCGGGAATATGAAGGGGAAAACAGTCACTTATGCGGACAAAAGCGCGACCCAGGTCTCAACAATGTACTGGTTTAATAACCCGGACGACCCGTGCCAGCTGACAAGTTTTGCATCGGCAGAAGACGATGCGCCAACCAGCCTGACGTATGACACCGCTGGCCGTCTGACGCAGGATGAGCGGGGTCGTATTCTGCGCTATGACGCCCTGGGACGTCTGTACGCCGTGACGGACGGTAAAACCCTCCTCAGCAGTTACCGGTATGACGCCAGTAACCAGCTTGCCGGCCAGACGACGGGCGACACCACCACCCATCATTACTACGCGAATAACACGCTGTCGTATCTGGAAGATAACCAGAAGAACAGCACCCGCCTGACGCCGTACGCGCAGGTGAGCAAAGGAAAGAACGCCGGTACCTGGCTGACCAGCACGGACATGATGGGCAACGTGCTGTCGGTGACGGACGGTAACACAACGGAAAGCCACGCGTTCACGCCGTACGGGGTGCGCAGCAGCGATACTAACACCGCTGACAACAGCGTTGCGGTCACGGGCTACAATGGGGAGCGACTGGATGATACGTTAACCCAGTACCACCTAGGCAACGGCTACCGGGCGTATAACCCGGCCCTGCAGCGCTTCACCTGCCCGGACAGCATGAGTCCGTTCGGGGATGGGGGGGTTAATCCGTACATCTACTGCGAAGGGGACCCGATAAACCTCACCGACCCGACAGGGCATGGTGTTGTAAGTCGGTGGGTCAGGAGGGGCGTTGCGATTGTTGTGGACTGTATTGGACGGGCGACGAAAGATGCAGTCGAAGGGGAGACCATCTCGATCACTGTTCGGGATAGTGGCGATGCTATCCCCAGTTTGGTTAGCTCGGGTCGCCCAGTCGCAGAAACTATCAGGAAAAATCGCTCTATGAGCCTGAGTTCTACTCCCCCCCTCCGAACTCCGGAAATGGAACTGATAGGCTATCATGGAACATCAAATAAGTTTACCAATCTAGATGACGATATAAAAAATCTACGTGATGATAAACCTGTCAGCATATTCTCCGGATTAAGAAGATCTATGATAAACAAAAATGGTGGTATATCCGCTGGCCCCGGGTTTTATCTTGCACCAGGCACAAGGATAGCTGACGACTTTGCATCAGTAGCTGCAAAGGAATTTGGTGGAGATCCTGTAAAAGTAGGGGTTTATGCTAAGCGCAGTGATTATGATGCGCTTTTCCTCCAAAATCAGGCCTCGTGGCAAACAATGGGTGAACATGGACTGACATTGAACTACAAGTTTAAGAAGGTATATGAAATTAAGATAAACCCTAGTGGGTACACTAGGATACATTTATCCCTTCTTGAAAACGAGATTGACGATATCCTACTTCCTATATCCAAGGAAGCTCCATGGTAATTCGTCACTGTTGCAAAGTTTGATTTCTATAAAAAATGGAGTACTACAGTTACAATATATTGTGTTTACAGTCATCAAAACAACAAACGGTGGCTGCTGGCACAGGCTGCAGGATAAGTGCGCCTGAAAAATGGATTTCAGGTTAAAAAGACGGCTAAATGGTTATTTGTGTGTGCAATCAGCCCGTATTCGTTGGCACAATGGAGCTCCGAAAAACCATTTTAATGGTCTGCATTTTTATAAAACGCTTTTCCAAATCGCTAACCATGAACGAATTCGCAATGAAAATGGTGCGTAAGTATTGAACTTCATAAATTTCTATTATACTGTACTCATATCCAGCACTGAGGTGTTGGATATGTTCGTCGAGCTCGTTTCCGGTAATTTTTAGATGCAGGCTGTTTACTGTTAAACCTGCTAAATAGCTGCGAGGAATAGTGCTCCATTTTTCCCTTGAAGTCCAAAAGATTGGACTGGTAATGACGTTGTTTTGATATCAAATCACGCTCAAAAACGCTCATTTTCTTGCCCTGTGTTTTCAGCACTAAGAAAGGCGGCCTAGCGTTGCACTTCGAAGTTGAATTCACAAACCAATATATTGAAATATGGCAAGTAAAAGCAGTTTTTGGTGTTTATCTTTAGGTTACCATGATGAAAATAAATTCATTTCCTGATACAAAAAAGATGCGCAATAAATCAATCAAGTCAATAGCATGTTGTTTGTTATTATTCAATTTTAATCCCGCTGCATATGCAGTGGAAAAATTTATCTTTATTATTGGTTCAGATCCGCAGCCGTGGCATCTAAATAATAATCAGGAAGGTTATAATGGCGACCCCAATTCATCTAAAAATGAAGCTTTATGGAAAAGCAGAACAGAGCCAACATATCAAAGCATGCGATATCTTGATGCAAAATTTGTTATTGTTAATGGTGATATGACGGAATATGGGCGTGATAATACTTGGCGTGATACGGAAGCGGCCTATTCTAAAGCGGGTATTCCAATACTATATGGCCTTGGAAATCATGATTACAATAACAACGTTCATGACTGTTCGGATGGAATAAATACATACTTTGATAATTGCGCAGGAAATTCCGTTGTTAATAAGCTATGGATGAAATTCGGCTATAGAGTTCCATTAAGCAACTATGGAGGAGTTGCGGGATTGAACATAGTCCGTAGTGACTATAAACTCACACCACCTAAAGGTTCTGGTAAGTATCAGTTAGATGGTAGTTTAGCGTACTCTTTCGAATATGGAGGTGTCCATTTCATACAATTAAATATGTGTCCAACTTATACGGTTGATCTCAGTATTGCAGATTACAATATACACATTTCTGACTCCCTAAAATGGCTAACTGATGACATCAATAATGCTCATAAATTTGGATACAAAGTAATTCTCAACTATCATACTGCATGGGATTATCAAAGCAAGGGTGAAAACGACAGCTACGTAAAATGCCCGCAGACAGAAGAACTCTCAAAATTGTTAGGGATGGGGGATTTCATTTTTACGGGCCATACACACACCATAAATATTAACCCTGGTAATATTTATGGTGTGCGAAATTTCACTTCGGGAGCCCTATTTAACGGAGAGTATTTCCTTGTTTCAGTCGATAATTCCGGTATAACGGTAACCGCATATAACGGGCTTACTGGCAAACCTGAACGTGTTCAGCAGACGGATTGGTTTGGTAACAACAGTGACATGCCACCGAGAGTGGAACCATGGACTAAAAAACCATAATGAACAACCCCGCTGCAAGCTGCGGGGTATCAAAACCACAATCAATTACATGGTATGTCGCCCCAATGGGGGCGATGCGACCCTCAGAGATTCAAATAGCAAATGCAACACTTAGCCTATCCGGGAGCGTTTGGCGAAAGGGAAATTAAAGTACGCTAAGATTTAGGGATCGGCAATAATGGCCTGAATCCCCCTTTCTCTGTAAACGTCCGGTCATCTCACCTTGTTCTTCCCCTCCGGCCC